>CAIYVS010000152.1 GCA_903929655.1 uncultured Bacteroidota bacterium
CATTATCATATATCCTAACCCTACCAACGGAGCCATTAATATATCGTCTTCAGATATCAATATACAAAAGGTAGAAATATATGATATTGCTGGTAAAAAGCTCAATACGTTTAATTTTGACAATACCAACCAGGCGCATGTTTCCATTGCAGAATATGCTGCAGGTACCTATGTTATAAAAGTCAATACCAACATAGCCCAAATCGTCAATAAGATAAAATAGAGAATAAAAAAATACTTCCTTTCCATAGTCCCTTTGTTTAAGGGACTATTTTTTTTCTTCATTCCATCCTTTTATTATCTTCGTACCTACATAATATAATAAGCGGAAGTAGCTCAGTTGGTAGAGCATCAGCTTCCCAAGCTGAGGGTCGCGGGTTCGAGTCTCGTCTTCCGCTCTTTTTTTACTCGGTCATTTGTTGTATTTCACGTACATCCTTATTGTTTTAAAGATCATACCTCAACATTTTCATGGTGCTTTCTTTTCACGCTTTCTCCTATAGGGGTAGGAACACCATCATCATCTATCCTTACAAAAGTTATCGAAGTAGTACAAACCAAAGTTTCTTCACCACTATACACATTAAACCTCCTTGCCTCTATTTTCAGGTCAATGGAAGTATTACCTAAATGGGCCACTTCTCCATATATTCTTAAGTGATTGCCCGACTTCAGCGGCCTCTTAAATATCAGTTCGCCCACCCTCAGCGTCACCATATTGGGTGTACTGCAATATTCCGTTGCAAAGGCCGCTGCCGCTTCATCTATCCATGCCATAAGAAGTCCCCCGAATACATTGCCATGTATCCCAATATCCTTGCCCATACATATCTTCTTATTTATCAGTGTCATTTTTGCTTTATTAAATAAAAAAAGCCCTTCGGAAGACCGAAGGGCTGCTATTTTTGAATGTTTTTCAGTTCAATATATACCATACCCTTCGCTGTAGCGATGTTTCTTCCAACAATTGGTATGTGTATATATTGTGCTCATGTCTGCAATTTTATAAAGTTTTAAGTAATTGTCCAAATAATATTTTAATCCAGCAAGGTTTAAATAGCAAGAAAAACACCGCTATCCCGTATAGGACATAACATTTTCAATACCCAATTTAAAATTGAGCATTGAGCAATTAAGAAATTACGTAATTAACTAAACTTCATCGCATCCTTATTCAATCCCCTTCTCAGCACACTCATTTGTCCGATATGCAATGCCTGGTGATGGCTCACAAAAGCCCAAAGGCCACCTAGCGTATCATTAAAAGGATAAACAGGGTGTTTGGCTTCAATGGTTGTATTGAGTGCCTCCTCTGGCAAATTGTCCAAACCTTGCCTTATGATGGGATGAAGCTCATTCCACTTGTTCCTGATCTGCGACATAGTGGGGTATTCACTTTTCTCGCCGTCAGCAGCCTTGGGTACCCCCGGTCCTGCAGGAAAATGGTCAGCCCAGGGTATGGACACATCAGTACCACCTATCTTGGCAAGGTGGCCCTGGCATATTAATAAATGCCCCGCTATCCATTTAAAATTGTTCATGGGCGACTTAACGATTGCATTTGCTTCCTCATCACTTACCTCATCAATGACATTATTGAACAAAACATGGTGAAGGTCATACTGTGCCAGTAATACTTTTTTTGCAGACATAATTTTAGTTTGTTTGATCTGATAACGTTTGAAAAACAGAAAAAAGGACATCGCAATTAATAAATTTATAGATATTTTTTTTATCGTTTTGTCTATTTTGTAAATATTTAATGTATATCACTCTGGATGGGTGAAAAGATGGGTGATAAATATCCCATTCATAAATCTTATTTTCGCTACATTCAAATCATACAATGAAGCATAGTCTCCTTATATTACTAATAAGCTGTATTTTTTTACAATCCTGTTTTCATAGCAAAAAGGCTATACGACAACATATTGTCTTAGACACAATGGAAGTCACCGCTGGCAACGCCGAAGACTATGCTTACAGAGCCTCAGCCACTCGTGTTTGGGATATTACACATACCCGCGTTGCGCTCTCATTCAATTGGAAAGAGAAAACCGCAAATGGACAAGTTTGGATCAATTTGCATCCCTATTTCTATGCCACAGATAGCTTGGTTTTAGATGCAAAAGGAATGAAGATTGATTCTGTTTATTTGTCAAACGAAAGATCCGCTAAGCTTGATTTTGTATATAAAGATGATCAGCTGAAAATCAAATTGCTACGCCCCTATCAAAACACAGATACAATACAACTCTACATAAAATATACCGCCATGCCTTATGCAGAAGCAGTAGGAGGCAGCGCCGCTATTACCGAAGACAGGGGCCTCTATTTTATCAATACAGATCAAAGTATCCCCGGCAAACCCGTGCAAATATGGACACAGGGTGAAACAGAATCCAACTCCCATTGGCTGCCCACCATCGATAAACCTAATACACGTTTCACAACACAGATCGAACTCACAGTTCCCGATACTATGGTCACCCTTAGCAACGGCTACCTTGCAGAAAGCATGAAAGCCCCCAATGCACAGCGCACAGATATCTGGAAGATGGACTTACCCATACAGGATTATGCCATCATGTTTGCAATTGGCAAATTCTCAGTTATTAAAGACCATTGGAGAGACAAGGAAGTAAATTATTACGTAGAGCCTGCCTATGCGCCATATGCAGGCAAGATGTTCGATCACACCCCCGAAATGATAGAATATTTTTCACAGGTAACCGGCGTGCCCTATCCCTGGAACAAATACAGCCAGGTAGTAGTAAGAGATTATGTTTCCGGTGCCATGGAAAATACATCGGCTACATTACTGGGCGAGTTTTTAAATCAGAACTTCCGCGAACTTGCCGATAAAAGCAACGAAGATGTAGTATCGCATGAGCTTTTCCATCAATGGTTCGGCGACTATGTTACCTGCGAATCATGGTCAAATCTCACCCTCAATGAATCCTTCGCCAATTACGGAGAGCAATTATGGCGCGAGCATAAATATGGTAAAACCTATGTGGAAAAATTGGCAGCAGATGATTTACAACAATATTTATCAGCCTCGGAGTATTCAGACCCCAATCTCGTAAGGTTTTATTATAGAGACCGGGAAAGAATGTTCGACAGGACCACCTACCAAAAAGGCGGAGCCATACTCAATTATATGCATAACATAATGGGTGATGCGGCATTCAGCAAATCAATGCAACGCTATCTTACAAAAAACGCTTTACACTCAACAGAAGCAACCCAATGGCGTCTGGCAGTTGAAAAAGTTACAGGCCAGGACTGGAACTGGTTTTTTAACGAATGGTATTACCATGGTGGGCACCCAGTACTCGATATAAAATACCAATACGATGATGCTGCACAAATATTAAAGGTCACTGTAAGCCAGGTACAATCCGATAGCACATTTACTTACCAGCTTCCTCTAAAAGCAACTGTTAATTATGGCATAGAGAAAACTATTGTCAACTGGGACATAAAGAAGAAAAAAGAGATTTACACCTATTCCTACAAAAACAATTCCAGGCCATTGGTCGTTCCGGATTGCACACATGTACTGGTGGGCAGTATAAAAGAAAACAAAACACCGGCGCAATGGCTACAGCAATTTCAAAGCTCAACAGACTATCTCGATAAAAGAAAATGTTTTGCAGCTCCCGCAACCGATATCAATGACAGTGCATCGCTGATTATTTTAAGTCTGGCATTAAACGACAATATCCCATTTATAAAAGAACAGGCACTGAACGTACTCGGCCTGCAGAAAAAAGAAAAACTACAATCCAAATTCAAATCGCAAGTTGCTTACCTGGCCGAATATGACGGCAACAATGCAGTAAGAGCTACCGCCTTCATGGTCTTGGGCAAATGGAAGATCGCTACAGAAAAGGAACAAATGTTAAATGCCATATGGGACAGTTCTTACGCTGTGGCTGGTATGTCGCTGTGGGCTTTGTCTGTCATTGATTCTGATAAGGCATATGGCCTCGCAAAACAAATATTACCAACAAATCCCCAGGGCAATCTCTTCAATTATACCTGGTCTATACTTGGCAAGGCTGCAAATGCCTCCGATATTAACCTTTTCCGGAACAATGCACCATACTATTATGGTGCAAAAAAGGCCTACTTCATCAGGGGATTAAATAGCTACCTTCTGAAAGTTAATGACGATGCAGTTTTCGAAAAAGGTTTGCAAATAATGAAAACCCTTATCCTAGGCGATAATATTTCCGGCTACCGTACAGGTTATTTCACTTCTTTGATACAACTGGCTAAAGATTATAAAAGTAAACTTCAGGAAGGCACTAAAGAAGAAAAAGAAAATAATAAGCAACGCTTTGAGCTGATCAAAGATTATATCCAAAAAATAATAGACTCAGAAAAAGACCCCGGGAACTTGAAAGAATATAAACGAATGTATAAAGAAGTAGGGGAGTAGTGTCTTTATACTATTGGGCGGCTTAACTTTTCATGTATAGAAAGTACCTGGGGAATAACTGCATAAACTTCATCGTTTCTGATTATATAATCACAACGTTTCATTTTCTCATCTTCATCCATTTGTTGGGATATACGTTGCAATATTTCATCACGGCTTGCTTTACTGCGTTCCATTGCCCGCCTGATGCGCAGCTCCATAGGTGCGGACACGCCAATCATAATATCCATGTCTTTATAGCTGCCGCTTTCAAAAAAAATAGCAGCTTCTTTAATTACATAAGCACTCTCTTGTTTGTGCATCCATACGTTGCTATATGCTATTGTAGCAGGGTGGACAAGTGCATTCAAAGCCTTAAGTTTTTCAGGCTCCTTAAAAACAATACCCGCCACTTTTGCACGATCTAAGATTCCATTCCTGTATACATCTTCGCCCAGTAAAGACCGGATATTTGTTTTAAGCGCTGCATCATGATCCATCAGGAACTTGGCCGCATCGTCCGCATCAAAAACAGGTATGCCAAGTGTTGTAAACACCTGGCATACAATAGATTTGCCTGAACCAATGCCGCCTGTAATTCCTACTTTAAGCATTGTCTTCAGATTTAGCTTTTAGTTGGTACCGGGGTATCAGTGCTGGTAGTTGCAGCTCCGGCTTTTTTACGGTAAGCAGCAGTAAGTTCCATAGACACAGCAGAACGTTCTATCTTAACAAATGTTGCACGGGCAATTTCCAATTGCAAAGTGCCGTCATCGTTTATTCTGTTGATCCTTCCATGTATACCTGAGCTCGTAATTATTTCCTCTCCTGCATTAATGCTTTCAGAAAACTTTTTCTGCTCTTTCTGGCGTTTTGCCTGTGGGCGTATCAGGAAGAAATACATCACCACGAACATTCCTAACATCAGGAATATAGACATGCCGGCGCCACCGGGTTGTGCCTGTAATAATACTGTTTCGAGATTTACTAACATTTGATTTTTAAATTATGGTTTTTATAAAAAGATGAATCTTACTCTGTTGGCGCACTGCTATTATTCTTAGATACCTCAACCTCCGCTTTAATATAAAGCATCTGGATACCCCTTTTAGAATTGGTAGCAACTGATATGGATTTTTCCTGGTGTCCCGCCTTGCCGCTCGTGTTAAAGATCGCCTTGAGCTTTCCTCCTTTTCCTGCCAGCACAGGTTCGTGAGGGTAGTCAGCAATGGTACATCCACACGACCCCGTTGCAGAACTGATGATAAGAGGACTTTTGCCGTTATTCACAAAATCAAATTCATAAACAACAGTCTCCCCTTGCCTGATGGAGCCGAAATCATGCACAGTATCAGTAAATTCCATATTTGCCATCCCATTCAGCCTGGAGCTGTCAATGCCATTTGCCGTATTAGGATTATCAACAAGGCTCGTTGATATCATGGTACTATCTGTGCCTTCCTGCTTTTTTCCACTGTTGCTGCCATTGCAGGCTGCCAGCGATATTAGCAATATAACAAAAATAGATCTGTTCATAATAATCTGCAAAGTTATGATTTAGAAGTACGTTCCTGCTTATTTATTTTTTTTTCTTTTTCAAGGTCCTTAAGAATATTATCTAAAACACCATTAATAAATTGGGCGCTCTGTTGCGTACTATAAGTCTTCGCAACCTCAATATATTCATTAATGGTAACCTTTGTAGGAATGGTAGGAAAATACAATAATTCGCATACCCCCATTCTTAGCAACAAAATATCAATCAACGCTACTCTTTCAGTATCCCAGTTCTTAAGCTTCGGGTGAATCAGGCTCATGCAATATGCTTCCTTGTCCAGCACCGTCTGAAGCAGGGAATGGGCATATTCTCTTTTTTCGTCCGAAATTAGGCTCTGGAAATTAGGCTTGGAGCTGCTTTTAAAGAAATTATCTATCAGCATCTTTATCATGTCACCATCATCCTCCCAACCAGGCAGCTCGTCCATAAAATGACTTTGCAAGTCTTCATTTTCAAGTATAAGCTTGCTCCAGATAAATTCTATAATGCCCTTTTCTTTCCCTTTTTCCCGCTCCGCACTGACAATATATTGTTGGTATTCATTCGTTTTCGTTAGCAGGTGGTATATTTTTTTTACCAATTCCTCGTCTATGAACCTTTCTAATTTGTAATCCTTTATTCTATCATTAAATGATTTGTTCGAGAGTAAGTCAAGAACAAACTCATTATGAGCTATCTTGGTACTTACATTAAGATCATCTTTTGTTACCAGGTAGCGTGATGAGCGGTTTTGTGCATCTGTTTCCGCATATTCTGCAACACGTAAGGTGTACAGAACAGAAATACTGAACAGATCTAATGCCCTGGCTAATTTATCGTTCAGAATATCATCTCCTATTCTCCTGTTTACACCATCCTCAGCTGCATGTGTACTGCTAAGCGAGTAGAGCGTTTGCATCACCTTTACCCTGATATTTCTGCGGCTTATCATATATTATAAAGAACTCTTTTGGGCCGCAAAGGTAAGTTTTTTGTACAATTACTTTGCTTGTCGCCTCTTAATATTATTATAAATTTATGGAAGCAAATATCTATAAAAAAAGGGTAGTCGTGAAAACTACCCTTTTTTATTATTATAGATTTCATTTATAATCCATTCTTAACCATTCTCTCTGTTTTCAGTAAAATGTTTTCAGCATCATAAACCTGGATCATATAAACTCCGTTAGAGAGATTACTGATATCAATAGTGTTGGCATTATCCTGGTGCACCACAACTTGTCCTTGCAGGTTCAGGATCGATACATTAACCTTCACAGGCGCATTCACATGCAATACAGAAGTAGCAGGGTTAGGATATAAGCGGATGTCATCCGGGTTACTTACTGTTTTAACTCCGGTTGTAGTAAATACGTCCGACATCTGCCCGCATCCCAATCCATCAGATACTTCAACCGTATAAGACCCGATTTGAGTTGGCGTGTAGCACTGGTTGGTTTCACCAAGTAATGGAGACCCGTTCATGTACCATTGAATATTGGGATAACTACCTGTACAAAGCATATTACCGGTTTGATAAATTACCGGGTTCAGGGTAGAATCAGCAAATACTATCAGGTTGCTAACTGTCGTACTACATCCTGCAGCACTTGTTATAGATACACCATAAACACCTGGATTTGAAGTTGAATAATAAGACGCAACTGCACCGTTGATATTTACGCCATTATAACTCCATTGATAACTAAGACCACTTGTCGTGCTGGCTTGAAGTAAAAGTGTAGAGCCACTGCAAATTGCGTAATACCCGGTGCTTGTAGTGATGGTATTAGAAGGATAAGGATTGGAAGTTACAAGTATGCCGGATGATATAGCAGAGCAGGCAGTATCGGTTACTTTTACAGTAAAGACACCCGAAACACTGCTGGTATAGCTGGATGATGTAGCACCGTTGATGTTTGAACCGTTCAGCATCCACTGGTAACTAAGATTAGCACCTGTATTGGCAACCAGCAAGATACTGCCACCATTGCAGAAGCTGGGATTACCAACTGGCGTAACAGATGCCGGAGGCAATGGATTAACAACTACATAGGTTGCTGATGAAGTGGTGGCACAATTGTTACTGTTAGTACTGCTAACGGTAACAGTATATGCTCCGGTCACTGTGGCTGTATATGTATTAGCGGTAGCGCCGGTGATATCAGTACCATTTAATTGCCATTGATATGCAGGATTAGAAATTGTATTAGCATTTAATACCACGCTGCTGCCTGCGCAGATTGTTGTAGAACCAACGGATGTAATGTTGGCAGGTGGGGCTGTATAATGCCCAACAACAATAATATTGGATACTGCAGTACAACCGCTGATATTTGTCACCATACATGTATAGTTGCCTGCGGGGTTGGCGGTATAAGAAGTTCCCGTTGCATTAGGAATATCTACGCCACCTATTTGCCATTGGTAACCGGTAATGCCTGGTCCGGTAGAAACAGTAAATGTTACAGTGCCGTTAGGGCAGAACATAGTAGGCCCGTTTGCTGAAATGGTTATCGTTGGCAGTGCATTAACAGTTAAAGTGTCCATCTGTGAAGTAACAGGTGGAGCACAATAGCCTGACACCATACACTCATATTTATATCCGTTCATTGATAAGGTAGCAGAAGAAATATGCAGTGTATTAGTTGTTGCACCGGAATACACGCCACCGTTATTGACGATAGTGAATCCCGATCCGGTGTTTACTAACCATACATAAACAAGGTTGGTTCCGGTTGCAGTCAGCGAGAAACTTGTGTCATTTCCAACACAAACAGGTGCACTTGTTGGCTGGCTCGTAATTGTTGGTAAAGTATAGACATTCAGCAAAGTTGGTGCAGTTGTAACTTGTGGCGTACATACTCCGCTAATGATACACTGATAGAAATTGTGGTTCATAGAAGCAAGAGCGCCTGTGATGCTGAGTGTAGCATTGGTTACACCACTGTAAACACCACCATTGCTGATAGCGGTATATCCTAAACCGGTATTAACATACCATTGATAGCTCAGGGAAGTCCCGGTAGCATTTGCAGTGATAGCAATATTACTACCCGCACAAACAGTATCACTCGTAGGCGGCAAAGGAGCTATCAGTGTTGGTGCAGTATTAACAGTTAAAGTAACTGTATTAGACGTTACCGGTGGAGTACATGTACCATTTATAACACATTGATATAGGTAACCATTCATAGTAGAAGGTGCAGCAGTAATTGCCAGGTTGCCGGTTGAAGCACCGCTGTAAACGCCTCCATTGCTCACAGGTGAAAATCCGCTGCCTGAATTTACATACCATGTATATGTTATTGCAGTACCGGTGGCAGTAGTAGTAAATCCGGTACTGTTACCTGCACATATCGTACTGCTAACTGGTTGCCCAGAAATAGAAGGTAAAGTATTCACTGTAAGTGTCACTATTGACGAAGTAACAGATGAAGGAGTACAAATGCCTGAAACAATACATTCATATGTATACCCGGTCATGCTGGCATAGGCACCTGTAATATGAAGAGTAGCAGTCGTACTACCGGTAATAATACCGGTGTCTTGTAATGGTTGGAAACCTGAACCATTATTACGATACCAGTGGTAAGTAATACCTGTACCAGTAGCGCCTGTTATTGAGAAGGACGTATTACTGCCTGCGCACACAGTCTGATTAGTAGGCTGGCCGGAAACAGGAATTGAAGGGGGAGTATTCACTGTAAGCGTCGCAGTTGAAGAAGTCACCGCTGGCGAGCAGGCACCCGAAACAATAACTCTATATGTATAGCCATTCATACTGGCATATGCTCCGGTAATTTGCAAAGTTGCCGTTGTGCTACCTGAGATAATGCCCGTATCCTGTAAAGGCTGGAATCCGCTTCCGTTATTGCGATACCATAAGTATGTAACACTGGTACCACTAACACCGCTTACCGAGAACGATGCATTGCCACCGGCACACACTGTTTGATTAATTGGTTGACTGCCTCCGATTGCCGGCAAGGTATTTACGGTCAGAGTAGCAGAAGATGAAGTTAAAGATGGACTGCAAGTACCGGAAATAATAACCCTGTAAGTATATCCATTCATACTTGCATAGGCTCCGCTAATATGAAGGCTAGCTGTAGTGCTTCCTGTTATGATACCTGTATCTTGTAATGGCTGGAAACCTGAACCACTATTACGATACCATTGATAGCTCAAGCCTGCCCCGGTAACGCCGCTTACGGAAAAAGATGCACTGCTTCCTACGCAAGTAGTTTGGTTAGCTGGTTGGCTTCCGCCTATTGCTGGTGCAGTATTAACATTAAGAGTTGCTATAGATGAAGTTACTGGTGGGGTACATGTTCCTGAAACGATTACCTTATAGGTATACCCATTCATGCTGGCATATGCTCCGTTAATACTCAGTGTTGCTGTCGAACTTCCGCTAATGATACCGGTGTCTTGTAGTGGCTGGAAACCTGAACCATTATTACGATACCACTGATAACTCAGGCCTGCCCCGGTAACACCGCTTACAGAGAAACTTGTATTTGTGCCCGCACAGATAGTTTGACTGATTGGTTGACTACCTCCTATTGCAGGTAAGCCATTTACTGTCAATGTATCATTGCCAGACGTTACAGATGGAGTACATGCACCGGATACAATACATTTATAAACATTGTTTCCAACCATGCCTGCAGTAGCGCCGGTAATAGTTAAAGTACTGCTTGTTGCTCCGCTGTAAACACCACCATTACTGATATTGCTGCCGTTTAATATTGACTAGAAGATTCTTCGTGTCGCAGACTAG
>CAIYVS010000153.1 GCA_903929655.1 uncultured Bacteroidota bacterium
GCATGTCAATAAGTGTCTCATCACTAAGCAAGATTTATGAAAGCCAGAAGGCGGTCAATAATATTTCTTTTGAGTTGAAGAAGGGAGAAATAGTGGGTTTTTTGGGGCCTAATGGTGCCGGAAAATCTACTACTATGAAGATGATAACTACTTATCTTCCCCCTACTGCAGGTACTGCAAAAGTGTGCGGTTTTGATATTCAGCAAGACCCGATGGAAGTGCGTAAGCGAATAGGTTACCTGCCAGAATCCAACCCCCTTTATCACGATATGTATGTTCGCGAATACCTGGAGTTTACTGCGGGTATTCACCATTTGGGGAAAAACACCAAAGCGCGTATTGAGGAAATGATATCGCAGACGGGACTTGGAAAAGAAGCGCATAAAAAGATAGGGGCACTGTCCAAGGGATACAAGCAGCGTGTGGGCCTTGCACAGGCTATGATACACGACCCTGAGGTGCTGATATTGGATGAGCCTACCTCGGGCCTTGATCCAAACCAATTGGTAGAGATCAGGGAGCTTATAAAAAACATGGGTGAGCAAAAAGCGGTTCTGCTTTCCACTCATATCATGCAGGAGGTACAGGCCATGTGCAGCCGCGTTATCATCATCAATAATGGCCAGATCGTAGCGGACGATTCTATCGAGCATATACAGGAAATAAATACCAGCCAGGAAGTGCTGATGGTGGGTTTTGAGAGCGAGATAGACAGCGCAATACTGAATAAACTGGTACACGTAAAAAAAGTAGAAAGTATAGACTCCAGGCGCTTTAAAATATTTACCGACAAGCCTGATGAATTACGCAGGGAGATCATGCAGTGGGCTTTGCAGCAGGATATCCATATCAGCAGTATGCAGGCTGAGACCCAGAGTCTGGAGGATGTGTTCAGGTTGCTGACGAAATAGCTTTATTTTCCCACGGTGTTACCGCCTCTCGGGATTTCCCGAAGAACTCCTGTGTTCGGACGGGTGGGCTACTATTGCAGGGCTCCACTTTTTTCCTCTGCCAGAATTTTCCGCTTTAATGAAATGCAATGTGTCCTGCGCGAGTTTACTTTCTTTTGTCTTGGCAAAAGAAAGTAACAAAGAAAAGCCGCGCCGGGGCCAAATCGCTCCGCGTGGCCCCGGCATAGCTCTGCTGCGTGTTTCGCAGTCGCTCGATTGTGGGGCACTGGCTTTTCGCTTGTCAAGATATTGATCGTTCTCATATGGCTAAGGGGTTGGTTCTTTATTTTGGCTGACTGCTCATGGGTACCGAGAAAAAAGGTGCCTTTGCAAATTCTCAAGGTCAGATTTCCATTGAAACTATTTTTATTCGTATCATGTTTATTTTTCAAAGGGTTCCTGGCTATGGCGGGAAGGAATGATAGGAATTCCGTTTTCCATTTGGTGGAATTTTTTCCGCTTTTTTGTTATTTTCATTTGCTTAATGTTGTTTATTGTATTGGTTATCAATTATTTAAGGCTGTTTCCCCTATTAAAATATTTTTTCCGCTTTTCTTCCTATCAGGGCTATTTGGCTTCCTTTTTGGGCTGTTTGGGCATCTATTTCTGATTTTTGATTTCCAGTTTTTACCGGGTTGAAGATTTAACCGCAGAGACGCGAAGGCGCAAAGAATTTAAAATGCCCGATGTCCTGTCGTTTTTTGAAAAGTCGGGCATTTTTGACGTAAAGTGCTGATTTTCTATAAAAATGTCGGGCATTGAATCGGGCATAAAATGCCTGATGTTATACCTAAACGGACCACGCCTTTCAGTCGGGCAGGCATTTTTTAGTCTGATTTTTTGGAGAAAATCCTAAATGAGCGATAATTGGTGGAAACTTAATTTGCCTGATAGAGCTTATATGTCAAAGAGCTATTTAAAATTTCAGTATGGTTCGGCGAATGCTCACCAAGACAAAGGGCTTGAAATTTGCTGTAAAGGTACAAAAAACGAGGGCGCTTGCCAAATAATTTTTGTTAATGAAGGGGTAGTTTATGGGCGACTTTGTGCCCTGATGCCGCCGTGCCCTGTGAAGGACAGAGACATGGCGGGGACGGAAGATGTTTTCAGGTTGCTGACGAAATAGTGTTTTTATTTCGTTGACAAAATGAAGCACCTTGCTTGTATTGCATTATCATTTGTTCTGATCAGGCATGTGTAAAACCCTGGAGGATATTGTGTCATGTCAATGGTAAGCTTATTCGCATTTGCTTTCCGAACAAGGACTTTAATGCCCAAAGCATTGACTACTTCTACTTCATAGTTTTTTATGTCCGTCTCGATATTAATGATTCCGACAGAGGGATTTGGATATAAATTAACAAAGGACTTGGTGGCCTGGATATTAGGTACTTTAACATAGGGAGGTGGCCAAATGTTGCAGGAGTCAACCACCTTTAAAAAATATGAATCAACGCTAAACTGTGCAGAGAAAGCGGTATCGCTATAGTTCTCTTCTGGAAATGCGATATTAGAACCCTGGATAACAGGAGAATAAACGTTTGGATTAGCTGTGTCCACACACATACCTGAATTATTCCCCAAGCTATCTGTGCCAATAGTCAACATTACAGGCGCACTACTAAAGTAGTTTATGTTTATGAGGTATCCGCCATTTAATAATTGTTGAACACTATTTCCTGTATATAACAGTGCAGAACCACCATAAATTTTGCACCATTGAATATTGCCTGAACTATCAGTCTTCACTAAAAAACATCTGTCGTTACCATGGTAAGTATTAATTTGATGCCCATAAATTCCTAAAATGAGATAGCCGCCATCACTTGCCTTAATAACTTTTGTTGCTTCGGATCTGTGATCAAAGTGATATTGTTTGGTCCATATAGCATTTCCGTTTGAATCTGTTTTTAATAAAACCGCATCTCCAGGGGTGTCTGCCCAATCATGACGAACGCTGCAACCTCCTAAAACAAAGAAATCACCATCTTTTAGTACAGATTTGACGATGCCAAGTGGAGCACTATAGCCTTTATGCCATGCAGTATTCCCCTGTTTATCCGTCTTTATCATAAATCCTGATGAGCCAACATTAATCGTACTACTATCTGTTGTGCCTACAATTACGAAACCGTTCCCAGTTTCTGCAACATCATATGCTATATCAATATATAATGGCCGGTCATATCCCTTCGACCACTCAATATTGCCGCCTGGGTCCAATTTTACTACATAGGCTTTTGTCGCAAAAGCCCCATATAAGCTGTCGGACTTGTCAGCAACTACAATAAAACCGCCATCTGTCGTATGCTTCAGGTTATGAAGTTGCTGTTGAGAAGTTTTACTCCCAAATGACTTCACCCATAAGGCGTTTCCATTAATATCAACTTTTGCTAAAATTATATCATACTTATAGTAAATGGCAGGATTATTTGTTTTATAGCCAGTACTCGCTATAATAAATGTAGAATCCGACATTGCGTCTGCTGCCATATCTTCATCAAGCTGGATATTAGTAGCATTTATACTTTCTGTCCAAGAAAGGTTTCCGGCACTATCTAAATGCATCATCTTAAACTGATCGCCCTTTCCAAGAACAGTGTAGGTGCCATCATTATTTTTTATTATGGCACTGCCTCCAATACCCCCTCCACTCGAGTCATAAATTGATTTGAATAAATCTTGTGCGGCGCATTCAAGCCCACTCGTTAGGAATAATAAAAGTAATAGGGTTCTCATAATATATATTTACTTGTAAGGATTCAAAAAAAGTGGAGCGATTGGGGCAATTTTTAGTCTTATAAAATTACGAAACCTATTCTATAAAGACGTAATAATCCATATCTAGGGATAATGCAATGCGAGAATAGCTATTTCTGCCATGCTGAGTCTCCATGGTACGGATGTTTTGGATATAGAATAGCATCAGCTTTTGAGTTTTTATACCATCATTTCATGTGAAGGACAGAGACACAAGGAATTTATTTTTTTCAATGTCGTGCCTCCCCAAAATTTACACATTAAATAAAGGGATTCACAATAGTAAGCCCGTTTATCTTAAACCCGTGCTGCATATCTTCAGAATATAAAACAGTGCAATTTGCTTCCAATGCTGCCGCAATGATAATTGAATCAAATATCTGGAAACCATATTTTTGAATAAAGCCTGCCGCAGTAGTTAATGTATTGCATGACACGGGTATTATTTCGCAATCTTTTAGTAAGGCTGCGCATTGAATTACAACATCAGCCTTAGGCAAATTAAGCAATCTTCTTGTAACATTCAGATATTCAGATAGGACCTGTGCAGGGATTTTAGGATTTTCTGCAAGTATATTTTCAGCGATATTTCTTTTTCTATTGTCAGAACTATCAAGCAAATAAATTAAAATATTGGTGTCAACAGCGTAGGAATTATTCGGCATAATTATTTGCTTCGTCCCTGTTAAACTTAAAATTGCTTAAATCAACCAAAGAGTTCCTTGTGATATCTTCAATTCTCTTGATCCGCTGATTTTTGTCAGCTTCGCTGAGTTGTGATTCACTATTTGCTTCCTTTAATTCAAATGCAATTATCTCCACAGTTTTTCCCAACATTTCATTGGGCAACTGTAAAGTAAAGGACGACTCTAATGGCGTAATAATTTGTCGTAGCATATAGAATGAATAATGTAAATATACGAAAAAGCTGGCAAAAGTGGAATTACCCTATTGGTACGAAAAAAGGGCCACAAAATATGTAGCCCTTTTTCAAGTAGTTCGACCTGGATTCGAACCAGGA
>CAIYVS010000154.1 GCA_903929655.1 uncultured Bacteroidota bacterium
GTTTAGCTGAATGACAACTAGTAAAAGGAATGCTTCCTACCAGTAAACAATATAAGACATAATTTCCTTTCATTTTTATTATTTTTCAATCAAAAAACAAGACCTGTGCAACCTGCCCTGGAAATCGAAAGGTGTGGTGGGGCCTGTTATGTCTTTAATTTTAAATGCAGGGATATGCTCTTTGTCTAAAACAAAATCGCGGTAATTGTTACTGAAAAATATCTTGCCACCTATTTTGCAGGACTTTAATAATTTTTTAAGTAATACCACATGGTCGCGCTGCACCTCGAAATTATCTTCCATGCGCTTGGAATTAGAGAATGTGGGCGGATCGCAAATAATAAGGTCGTAGGTTTCTGCAGGCAGATCATTAATGTATTCCATCACATCTGCATGCACAAATTCATGCTGGCTGTCTTTATACAGTTTATTGTACTGCATGTTTCGCTTAGCCCAGTTGAGGTAGGTTTTGGACAGATCAACGGATGTGACCTGTTTTGCGCCGCCGTGTGCCGCATACACAGAGAATGAGCCTGTATAACAAAAAAGGTTCAGCACTTCTTTATCTTTTGCCTCCTCGCGAACCATGCCACGTGTGATGCGATGGTCGAGGAATAAGCCGGTATCCAGGTAATCGGTAAGGTTGATTATAAAATGCAATCCACCTTCGGGTACGATACGTTCAATTTTCTTTTCGTCAAATTTTTCGTACTGTCCTTGGCGGCCAGCTTTGCGCTGCCGCACCTTCATAAATATCAGGTCCTGGGGCATTTCCAGTACTTTACTTATCAGCTCCCTGCAGGCCTGCAGCCAGACTTCGTGCTCTTCATCTTCCATGCCATGCCTGCGTTTATATTCTGCTGCGTGCACTACGGTATCGTATATCTCTATTGCAAAGGGAAACTCGGGCAGGTCGTGATCGTAAAAACGATAACAGGCTACTTCCTGCTTACGTGCCAGCTTGCTGTAATGCTTATGCATTTTTCGCAAGCGGTTCTCGAACATTAAAAATTTTTCGGTAGAAGGCAATATCAATTAAAATTTAAAAAATAATAAGCATTTGCATTGCACAAACATACATAATCAATATAATCAGAACTTGTTAATGACTAAAATACTATTGACATTGGCAGAAATAGCTTGTATTTTTGTTATCCGCAATCGAAATAAAGGAAAAGAAAATGGGAAAAGGAAAAATTCTACTCTTTTTTGTGGCCATTGTTGGCTTGACATTCGTATCAGTATTAAAACTGATTGATAAATTCAGCGCATTAACCAAGAAAAGCCTAAAACAATAAAGGCGCAAGAATGCGCCCTTCTTAACCTTTATATGTAAAGCAGGGTTTCTTAAGCCCTAATTCATCAAATGTATAAGTTTTTTCAAAAAAAACACACTGCCTGAAAAATTTTATTCAAACAAAGCCAACACGCTCCTGATATTCAATCAATTACAAGTCAGCCCAAATTCTAAAAATGCGAGGAAGGCTGATAATGGTATTGGCAGCTTCAGTAAAAGCTTCCAGTTCTCGTAATAAATCGTCCAGTTCGGCTTCCGTAATCATGTTTTCCTTTACGAGAGCATGGCTTATCCTTTTTAAAGTTATATATGCCATCCATTTGCCATCACCTGTTTTAAAACAAGGCTGCACTACATCGAAGCTTGCGCTTTTGATTCCCGCTGCATCAAACAGGGCAGGCAGTTCCGGACCGATCTCTGCATTGCCGCCATGATGTTTTACCACTTCGGTATATAATTCCAGGTACTTGTCAAACGCCCTGTTCTTCGGGTAACAAAAATGACCGCTGAAATGAATATCCTCGATAATGATCTTTCCTCCGGCTTTTACGGAATCTTTCATTTTAAGCAAGGCGCTTAATGGGTCATTGAGATGGGAAAGCAGGAAACGGGCATAAGCAATGTCGAAATAATGATGGTATGCCAGCTCGTATGCAGGCATTTTAAGAAAACTGATATTGTGCAGGTTTTGCTGCTCAGCTTCTTCTGCGGCCAATGCCAGTATCTTTTCATCAATATCTGTGGCAACAATCTTAGCCTCCGGCCCCAGCATTTTGGCAACCATGATGGCCACATTTGCGCCGCCACAGCCATTGTCAAGAAAGGTTTTTGCCTCAGTGATGCCTGCAGTCTGCAAAAGGGCGCTGGTGTATGGCTGCATGGCCCCGGCCAGAACATTAAGCCTGTTCTTCCCTTCCTCACCACCACTTATTACATACTTGTTCCTGCTATCTTCTTGCATTTGAAAAAGTGGAAAATTATTTGATAAGATAACTGTAGTCTTTGCTGGCAGGGGTCTTATATTTCTGTCTTTTTGCCCGGTGCATGTCTTTCTCCAGTTGCTTGTCGTAGGGCTCTTTTTTCTTCGGGGAATATTCTTTGTGGTATATCAGGTTGTCTACCTGGTATTCTTCCTCTTTTACCAGCTTGCCGGTCTCTTCATCATAGTATTTCCAGGCACCGTGCTTCAGACTGCCATGATCGGATGGAATAATTCTTTGTATAAAGGTATCTGTAACGGGATCTTTAACTGCTATGGTATCAAAAAGATTGGCCTGGTTAAGACCCCTGTAGTGCCCTATACATACCAGCAAACCATGATCAAAATATTTTACTTCTCCGTGCAATACATCATTCCTGTAATTTTCTATTGCCAGCAGGCTTTCCTGTGGGTCCACCTTATACCAAAGCCCTGTTTTGCGACCTGCATCATAATTGCCAAATTCATAATAAGCTTCCTCCCCCATTCTTTCGTCGTGCGCTATTAGCCAAAGGCCTGTGCGCCTGCCTGCCGCATCCAAAAGATTGATGGGTTTGTGCTGTTGCACTGTATCGCTGCTATTACCTGTTTGTGCAGACAAATTCAATGCCATGAAGGACATTGCCATGATCCATATGAACCTTAAAAAACTCAAAAACCTAGAACAAGATAATAATAAACCTCAAATCACACCAATTTGATCTGATTTATTACACCGCAAATGAGGTGCCGCAACCGCAGGTGCTGCTGGCATTGGGATTTTTAAATACAAAACCGCGTGCATTGAGGCCATCGCTGAAATCTACTTCCATTCCGAAGAGGTATATCTCATGGGCTTTTTTCATAAGTACGGGAATTCCTTCTACTTCATAAAACTCATCATCGGCTTCCCTCTTGTCGAAACCCAGAACATAGGTCATACCGGAGCAGCCGCCGCCTTTTACACCAACACGTAGCGATTGACCCGCCTCGAAAGTGGGTTCGCTCATCAGTCTTTTTACCTCATTAATAGCGTTTATAGTCAGTTTTACCGGGGTGCTCAAAATGGTTTCCATATAAATAATTCAAAAATTTTAAAGTCAAAATTCAAAACCGGACATTGGGTTCAGTTTCGCCACACAAAGTTAACACTGCTCCAAACCCCATCCAAATATAAAAATTAAAGTATTGCTAATATCAATAGATATATAGTTAAAATACCAAAGGCGGCTGTCATGAACAGCCCGCCATTTTCAGGAAAAGCCCTATTTACAAAATCAGCTTTTTCATGTAGGTTTGCAGTCCCAAAACAATACTTATGAGCGAGGCATTAGGCAATATAGTGGATGAGCTGGGCAGCCAGATGAAAAAGGCTATAGCACATCTTGAAACAGAACTGACAAAAATACGCGCCGGCAAGGCGAGCCCACAGATGGTAGATGGCATCAATGTGGAATATTATGGTAACCCTACCCCACTGAACCAGGTTGCCAACGTAACAGTGAGCGATGCAAGAACACTTTCTATACAGCCCTGGGAAAAGGGTATGCTGGGGCCAATAGAAAAAGCCATTTTGGCCGCCAATATAGGCGTTACCCCATCTAACGACGGGCAATATATCAGGCTTTTCCTGCCGCCGCTTACTGAAGAGCGCCGTAAAGAACTGGTGAAAAAAGTGAACGCAGAGGGTGAACATGCCAAAATAGCCATACGCAATATTCGCAGGGATAGTATAGAGCATATCAAAAAACAGGTGAAGGACGGCCTGAGCGAGGATGCCGCCAAAGATGGTGAAGCAACTATACAGGGCATTACAGATAAAAATATTCTACTTATAGACCAGCACTGCAAAGACAAGGAAAAAGAAATTATGACGATATAAGGAGACCTCACCCCAGCCCTCTCCGAAGGAGAGGGTGATGTTACGTAAGGTATTTATGAACAGTTCTCTGGATAAGGGGACTGTTTTTTTATTCGCTTATAAGATAATCAGCTAGTTTTTTTAATTGACCTCTATTGAGATACAGGGCTTATTTTACCCATAATACCCCTTACTTGATTTTTAGAAAGCATTGTTAACATACTTAGCCTGCAAATGCTTGTAGCCTTTAATCCGGTATCAGCAAAATTCGGGTTTGCCTTATCAAGCAGCAAATCAAAACCTACAATAAATTGATGTAATTGAGTGCTGATGCCACAAATCAATAAATCTCCAAATTTGGGAAACTCTTTCAAAACAAGGCTGGACGCAATTTTTGTTCTTTATCCTGCGGAAATACTACAAGCACTATTTTCCCTTCCATATTTTGTATTCGGGGTTAGGTTCTTTTACATCTCCTTCAGTATAATCAGGCTCATCTTCGCCGTACCCCTTCAGAAAATTGTTGGCCGAAAAATCCTGCCAGGCAGATTGTTCGTTTTCTGAGTTCATAATTTTATGTTTCTGCTGAAGAAAAGAAACAAAATCTGAAACCTCTTGTTTTAGGTAGTCCGGCAGACCAGCTATTTGTGTATAGAGTTGTATGTCCGTCATAAGATTTTATTACTATACAAATTTACGAAAAAATTATTCCCCGGCCATCTTCATGATCTTCTTATACTCCGCTGCAGTAACAGCACTTACCGACAACCGGCCAAGCCTTACCAATTGCAATTCAGCCATTGATGGGTCTGCTTTTAGTTCGGCAAGTGTCACAGGTCGCTTCAAAGCTTTCAGGGGTTTCAGGTCCACCACTACCCAATTGGTATCATCTGTGGTTGGGTCCTGGTAATGTTCTTTTATTACTTCTGCTATACCCACAATGGCAAGGCCCTCATTGCTGTGGTAGAAGAAAACCTGGTCGCCTTTTTTCATGGCTTTCAGGTTGTTGCGGGCGGCATAGTTGCGCACACCGTCCCAGGTCGCTTTTTTATCTTTTAATAGTTGCTCCCAACTGTAGGTGGAAGGTTCTGATTTTACAAGCCAGTAATTCATAGCATTTATGATTGTTGATGTATTATTTGTGATTGAAAAGTAGGAATTTTTTTGTGTTGGTGAGAGAAAATTTTACCGCAAACCTGCCTGTCGGCAGACAGGGACGCGGAGGCGCAAAGGTAGATGTTGTGTTAGTTTTTAAAGATTAATACTCGATCAGTTTTAGATTTTCCGGGTGAAAAAATATTTTTGAGTTTGTGGATAGTGTTTTGTTGATTACCAAGGTTTTAGCTTGTGTTATTCACAAATCTCTTTCCGCTTTGTTTCCGGTTTGGTTCCGCTTTTTTCCGGTTTGTTTCTTTTGGATTGTTTGAATTCGGGGATAAATGGATGTTCAAATGCTGTTAATGTGTTTA
>CAIYVS010000155.1 GCA_903929655.1 uncultured Bacteroidota bacterium
AATATTATTACAAAGTTGACCACCAGAAGATGGAAAGTACAGTTGTAAGCAGTAAGAATTTTAACGCATGGTTTGGTACAAACCATGTAGTGAAAGATGTAAATATAGATATCAACAAAAACCAGGTTATTGCAGTGATGGGTCCATCGGGCTGTGGTAAGACAACGTTTTTGCGCTGCATCAACCGTATGCATGAACTGATACCAGGCGCTACATGCGAAGGTAAGATGATCCTTAATAATGAGGACGTGTACGAGATGCACCCGATATTTGTAAGGTTAAAGATCGGTATGGTTTTTCAGAGGCCTAATCCGTTTCCTAACCTGAGTATATATGATAATGTGATAGCAGGTTATAAGCTGAACGGGATAAAGATGGCTAAGGCGGAGAAAGATAAGATAGTGGAACAATCCCTAAGTCGTGCTGCGCTTTGGAACGAGGTAAAGGACTCTTTATATAAGAAGGGTACTTTTCTATCGGGTGGCCAGCAGCAGCGTTTGTGTATAGCACGCGCCATAGCTATGGAACCTGAAGTGTTGTTGCTTGACGAACCGACTTCTGCTCTTGATCCTATCTCTACATCGAGCGTGGAGGAGTTGTTGCATGAGCTGAAGAAGAATTATACGATCATTATTGTAACCCATAATATGCAGCAGGCGGCAAGGGTAAGCGATAAGACTGCTTTTTTTTATATGGGCGAACTGGTGGAGTTTGATAATACTAAACAGATGTTTACGAACCCGAGAGATATACGTACACAAAATTATATTACAGGCCGTTTTAGTTAAACTAAAAAAATAAGAACAAAAAATGACCCAGCTGGAAGTTGAAATACAGGAGCTTAAAAAGGAAGTGATCAATATGTGGAACCTTGTGCTTTCCCAATTGGAGAAGTCGAGGACAGCCATGCTACAGTTTGATACTAACCTGGCAAGGGAAATAGTGCTGAAAGAAAAGCGGGTAAATGCCCTGGAGCTGAAGATAGACCTGGATTGTGAAAACATATTTGCTTTGTTTTGCCCGGTGGCTATTGACCTGCGTTTTTTGCTTGCTGTGCTGAAGATTAATAATAACCTGGAGCGTATAGGGGATATAGCGGAAGGCATTGCGAAGTATATTATTACATCGAACGGGGAATACGATCCAAGCCTTTTTGAGGCTACTGAGCTGATGAAGATGTATGATGACTCTATCAATATTCTTACTGATACGCGTACTGCTTTTGAGAAGGACGATACTATTATGGCAAGGAGTATTTTTAAGAGGGATGAGGTGCTGGACAAGATCAATTTATATGCGAACGAACGTATTGTTGATTATATTAAAACAGACAAGGCTGTGTTGACGGATGCTTTGAATGTTCTTTCGATCATTCGTAAGCTGGAAAGGGTGGGTGACCAGTCTAAAAATATAGCTGAGGAGATCATATTTTTTGTGGAGGCTAAGGTGCTGAAACACCAGACAAGGCAATAAGAATACCTAATTTATAACCTTCTTCCTTATCAGTTTTTGATAAAAGCACAGGCATGCAGAGTGTGTGATTAGCATGTTCTGTGCTTTTTTGTTTTCAACCAGTCATATTGATAATGTAGTTACTTGTGTGCTTTATACAGGTATAGAAGAAACTAATTTTGTAAAATGCATGTATGTACATACATTTGTGTTGAAATTGATTTTTATCTTCTAAAAACAAATAAAACAAAATGAAAAAAGTAATTTTTCTATCTACTATGGCGCTTTTAATGGCTGGCTTCTGCGCCCATGCAAAGACTGTGAAAACAAAGGCTAAACCAGTTGCAGTTGCGGCAACACCTGCAAAATGGACGATAGACCCGGCGCATACGTCTGTAAAATTCAGTGTTAGCCATCTTACGGTTTCTGAGGTGGAGGGCAGCTTTAAGGTTTTTAGCGGTGGTGTGGTGAGCACGACTCCTGATTTTAATAATGCGAATATCAATTTTGATGTGGATGTGAAAAGTATTAATACGGACAATGATATGCGTGACAAGCACCTGAAAAGTGATGATTTCTTTAATGCTGAGAAGTTTCCGAAGATGAGTTTTGTGAGCACTTCTTTTAAGAAGGTAAGGGGCAATATGTATTTGCTGGAGGGTAATCTGACGATACGTGATGTGACGAAGCCGGTGAAATTTACTACTGTGTATGGTGGTACTGTAACTGACCCATATGGTAATATAAAGGCGGGTTTTAAGGCTACAGGGAAGATCAGCAGGAAGGCGTATAATTTGTTGTGGAACAAGCTTACTGAAGCGGGTGGTGCTGTGGTTGGTGATGAGGTGACGATGACCATAAATACGGAGATAGGTAAGCAAAAGTAATGATGGACAAGGGTTTGCATATAGGTTAGTGATTTTAGTTTCAGGGGCCCCCGGTAATGCCGGGGGCTTTTGTATTTGATATAGATGTATAAAAATAAAAGTGGTAATATGTTTATAATGAGCAAAAACGGATAAATTTGCGTATCTTTGCACTTCCCTAAAGTTTGCAATATGACAAGTGCGAAAATTGTATTCCGTAAGACCAAAGAGATTCATTACAAATTGGAAAGCGGAAATAGACAAGTACCGGTTGAGAGAATTGCCAACGAATTGCAATTGTCTCCTGAAGAAGTGAACACTCACCTGGTTTCTTTACAGAGTTTACGTTTAGTGAAATTCAAGGACAAAACGACGACTGATACTGTAGAAATGACAAAGATTGGTTTGTCTACGCAGGTAGGTTAGGATCTTATAAATGCCGTTTTAAACTCAAATTTTGTATCACAACGAAGTGCACGGCTTGCTATATCTATGAGTGAGGGATATTCTATAGTAAATAATAAAAAATTATCCAGGTTTGAGATTGCGCTTGAGAATGGCGAGTTTGCAGAATTGCAATATCGCTGGCTGAAGGGCAATATGGTGCTGATGCATACGTTTGTGCCTAAGGAGGTGCGCACGAAAGGTATCGGGGCTTTCCTGGTGCGGTATGTGCTGGGCTATGTGCGCGAACAGGGCCTGAAGATAATGCCTTATTGCCCGTTTGTGGCGAAGTTTATAAAGGAGCATGTGGAGTATGGGGATTTAGTGGTGAAATAAGGGGGCCTCTCCTGGCCTACTTCGGAAAGCTGCCATTGACACATTTTGTAAAAATTGACTAATAATCACTCATAGTTATTTCATTTTTGTTGTTCTTTTGTCTTGAAACAAAAGAACCAAAAATTATTCGCCTGTTTATGATTTTTCAAAGGTGCTCATGAGAGAAGTTCAAGGCTGTATGAAAATGTCTAAAAATCAGACAGGCCGAGGATGAAAGCCGCCCAAT
>CAIYVS010000156.1 GCA_903929655.1 uncultured Bacteroidota bacterium
AGACAAGATGGCATAACCGATTGTTTCCTCTGTTAAAAAGTTGCCGTCATTCATTTCTGATCAGTTTTTTTCAAATATTCCCTTTGTTCATGTTCTTTCACATGAATCGCGGCTTCCATTCAAAATTGAATACTCAATTATAAGGGAGAAGATAAAAGATATATGCATTGCTACCATTACAGGATAGTGGCGTTGCCCATATTCAATAGCTCCATTCTTCAATAACCACTTTTCATTTCTGGAAGAGTATAGCAATTCGCTGAAACGGAACAGCAAGAGGAACGATATGAAAATGATGAATACCATTTTATCTTTTGCTCATTTTTAATAAAACCATTTCGCTTGAAAAACCGGGGCCCATTGACAACATCAGTCCGTACCCATTTTTAAAGCCTTGAGTGAAGAATTTTTCCATAACATACAATACAGTTGGACTGGACATATTTCCGTATTCAGTCATTATATCTATCGTATTTTTAAGGTCGTTGACGTCTATTGATAAGGCTTCTTCATAAGCGTTTAAAACCTTCTTACCCCCAGGGTGAAAAATGAAATTACTGATATCAGCTATTGTGAGTTGATGCTTTTCTAAAAATGTGATAACATCTTTCTGAATATTCCCGGAGATAATTTCCGGTATATCTTGTGAAAATAAAACTTTAAAACCTTTATCAAGGAATTCCCAACCCATTACATCTTCAGTATCAAAATACAATTTGCTCTGCGAGCCTAAAAAATTTATTTCAGTACCGGTACTATTTATATGGTTATCTCCGGAAATAATGCAAGCAGATATTCCGTCAGCGAATAAACTTGATCCGACAAAGTTGCTCTTACTGAAATCATTTCTTAAAAAGGTCAGAGAACACAATTCCGCAGCCACTACCAGCACTAAAGCATCCGGATTGCCTTTTGCCAGGATACTTGCTTTTGCATAGCCAGCAACGCCAGCTGCACATCCCAAACCAAATACAGGATATCTGCAGATGTTTTGGTTCAGTCTCATTTTGTTGATAATTAGTGCATCTAAGCTCGGTGTAGCCAAGCCCGTAGTTGATAAAAATAATATGTCTGTTATTTTCTCCTTACTTATACCGGCATCGGCAATACACTTTTCAATTGCCTTTACAGAATATTCAAGAACTATCCTAATGTATTCCTTGTTTTGTTCCTGAAAAGTATTTACCTCTGAATAATAGCTTAAGGGCTTGCAAAAATTCCTTGTTTTAATCTCTGTATTGTCAAAAATGTGCATCATTTTTTCTATTGCCGGGAATGATGGTGCAAATAATTTACGGGCACATTGTTTCACTTCATGCTGATCAGTTTTGTACGGGAAATCAATTTTAGATATTGCAACTAATGAAGGCATAAATTATTTTTTTAAGTTAATGAGAGTAACTTTCTCATGTTTTTCGATTCAAATTATAATAGGGCTAAATTAGATACATTCTACTTTTAAAGTTTTACACAATTCTGCAAATACATTACATGATTCACAGGTTAGATTTAAATTGGTGAAATAATATCTTCCTGCCATCGGAATAAATAATTTCCGCATAATTTCTATCTTTCATAACAGGTGCCAGAACCTGCATGAATGAAGGTGTAATCTCACTTTGGATATATATACGTGGTTATATACATCTACCAGTTATTTATTATGTCAATAAATAAATCACTAAGAGAGTTCAAGAGTTTAGTTGTATCAAAATTTAAAGATTACTTAGTTAATGACATCCTAATTGAAAAGGGATTTTCACCTCTATCCAGATGCAATGGACTGAAGGCTTGGCAATATGAATTGTTTTCTTGTGAGTCGGTTCCTTTGAATGAGTAGCAAGCTTCTGAATTGTAATTCTTAATAGGTGACCTTAATGGATAAATGAAAAAGATGTCTATAATGTATTCAAACACAATGCTTACTCAGAACAACATACAAACAGTACATTATTATATGTGCGAATTATGTAAGCTTTCATCATAGATATGTAACACTTACGGGGATCTAAATTCGGAATTTTGTATAACTAAATAAGCAGTTTGCTGAGTTAACAAAAAAATCAAGAATTATGTTCTACGATGGTTATCACTTTTGGGGAATGCACCTGATATGGTGGTGCATCTGGTTATTTTTTATTTTCTGGATTTTCGCACTTCCTTACCGCATTCCCGGCCAGCGATACCGGTCTGAAAGCCCTTTGGATATACTTAAGAGGCGATATGCCGTCGGAGAAATTACAAGCGAAGAATACAACGAACGAAAGAAAAATATCAGTAGTGATATAGCAAAAAATAAATAGTTACTGCAGCATTTATTGGAAACCAAATGAAGCAGCTAGTTATTCTTTTGTTTAGCATAATAATTACCGGTTGTAAAACGAGGCCTGACAATAGCGTAATAAATACTGCCGTACTCCATTTTTCAAGTGTCTTCATCACACAAAATATTCAGTCTAATCCCAGCCTGCGTGCGAAGGGAAGTCCGGTTGTGAAAAATGAAAAAGACAGTATATATCTAGTCACCGGATTGATTGAAGGGTATAGCCCAATGAATTATCCAGTGAGCATTGATCATTTTAGTGAAACGCTGTAATATTCAGGAGGTAACCCGAATGCGCAAGAAAATTGGAAATACATATTGGAAATACAGAAAGTAAAATAATTTTTTTAATTACATAGAAATGAGAAATGCAAATGTAAAAATACAGGGAGCCAGAGACACAGCAAAACAATTAGTTGCCGCTTATAAAGGATTGCTGGCAATGGATGAAAGCAATCCGACCTGTAACAAGCGATTTGCACAATTCGGGATTCCCGAAACAGCGGAAGCACGGCGCGATTACAGGGAGTTAATTCTGACCACACCCGATCTTGGTAAATATATAAGCGGTGCTATTCTCTATGATGAAACGATCAGACAACAGACAAGCGACGGAAGTTCTTTTATTGATTTAGTAATAAAAGCCGGAATCATTCCAGGCATAAAGGTTGACTTGGGAACAACAGATATGGCTGGATTTCCTGGTGAGAAAATAACCGAGGGGCTGGATGGATTACGTGAGCGCCTTAATGAATACGCAGGCATGGGACTTCGTTTTGCCAAGTGGCGTGCAGTAATTTCTATTGGGAATGGAATTCCCACCGAGACGTGTATAGCTACTAATATGCAAATATTAGCACAATATGCTGCACTATGCCAGGAAGCTGGTATTATGCCGATAGTTGAACCTGAGGTGCTTATGGACGGTGATCATAGTATTATGCAATGTTATGATGTAACAGAAAGCGTATTAAAGACCCTTTTTTATGAATTATATAAGCAAGGGGTTGATCTAGAAGGCATGCTTCTTAAGCCCAATATGGTATTAACAGGAAAAAACAGCATTGAAAAAAGTAGTGTTACGGAAGTTGCAGATGCTACAGTAAAGTGTCTGTTAGAATGTGTACCTGCTGCTGTGCCAGGAGTAGCTTTTTTATCGGGAGGTCAAGACGGTGAAATGGCAACCAATCGGTTAAATGAAATGAATCGGATATTCAAATCACGAATACCGTGGGCGTTGACATTTTCATTCTCGCGAGCCATTCAATTGCCTGTACTTGAGATATGGAAAGGAAAAGAAGAGAACAAAATTCCGGCTCAGCAGGAGTTGTGTTACCGGGCAAAAGGTAATAGTGACGCCCGTTGGGGTCAATTCGATTTTGCTGTAGAACCAGAAAGAGAACCAGATATTTTCAATTATAAATAAAAATGATATAAATATCCATTTAATCGAATTCGTTATGTAATAATTTTAACATCATTGAAAATTAACACACATTTTAATTCGGTGGCACAATTTTTTAAGAGTTTAGTTAATATCTCAAAATAATAAGAGGAAATTAAATGTTGCATATTGTTTTGTGCAATTTGTGTTTTTGATATTTTTTGAGAAAGTTTTATTTCAAAAGATAATTAAGCATGAAGCAAATGACAATAGAAGAAAAATGCATTGACACTATTCGTTGCCTGGCTATTGACGCAGTTGAGAAAGCAGATTCCGGGCATCCGGGAGCACCGATGGCACTAGCACCTGCTGCTTTTACCTTGTGGATGAAACACCTGCGTTATAATCCCCACAATCCTAATTGGTTTAACCGCGACCGTTTTGTTCTTTCCAATGGGCATGCATCTATGCTGCAATATGCGGTATTGCACTTGACGGGATATGGCATTTCGATGGATGACATTAAGAATTTCAGGCAGTTAGGCAGCATTACTGCCGGCCATCCAGAGCATGGACTTACACCGGGAATTGAAACAACTACCGGCCCGCTGGGACAGGGATTTATGACAGCGGTGGGAATGGCTATAGCTGAGGCGCACCTTGCAGCATGTTTTAATAAGGAAGGCAATAAGATCATTGACCATTATACCTATGTTTTTTGCAGCGATGGAGACCTGATGGAAGGCGCCTCTCACGAAGCTGCGTCTATAGCAGGCCACTTGGGATTAGGAAAATTGATCTATCTCTATGACAATAACCATATCACTATTGAAGGCGATACAAACCTGACCTATTCTGATGATGTGGCTATGCGTTTTGAAGCTTATCACTGGCATGTGCAGGATTTAGGTGATACAGCCAATGATATAGATGTAATATCTACTGCATTCCGGAATGCAAAAGAAGTAAAGGATAAACCTTCCATGATTATTCTGAGGACACATATCGGGTATGGCTCCCCCAACAAACAGGACACGGCTTCGGCACATGGGTCACCATTAGGTGATAAAGAAGTGTCGCTTACTAAAAAGTTTTATGGTTGGCCTGATGAAAAATTCCTTGTGCCTGATGATGTGAAAGAATACATGCATCATGCGGTTGAAAAGGGGGCAGAACAAGAAAAAGACTGGAATAATATTCTAGATGCATATAGAAATAAATATCCTGAACTGGCAAAACAATTCGACCAATATTTAAAACAAGAACTACCAGCTGGTTGGGATAAAGACCTGCCAGCCTACAAGCCCGAAGATGGTCCCAAAGCTACCAGGTCGGTTACTACAGATATAACTACTCTTTTAGCGCCAAAGCTGCCATGGTTGATTGGAGGTAGTGCAGACCTGGGTGAGTCAACAGCAACAATGATGAAAGTCTCCGGTTATTTCGGGAAAGGAAAGTATGAAAACCGGAATATGGCATGGGGGATCAGGGAGCATGCCATGTGTGCAGCAAGCTCTGGTATGATGCTACATGGTGGAGTGAGGCCATTTGCGTCCACTTATTTTGTATTCACTGACTACGCAAAACCTGCGATCAGGTTAGCGTGCATTATGAAGTTAGCAGTCATTTATGTAATGACACATGACTCGATAGGATTAGGTGAAGACGGCGCGACCCATCAGCCCATAGAGCAGCTTATTACTTTCAGGGCAATGCCACATATAGTTGTCATTCGCCCTGCTGATGCCAACGAGGCTGTATATGCATGGCAAGCTGCAATAAAAAGAAAAGAAGGGCCTACCATGCTGGTGCTCTCGCGGCAGAAGCTAAGCATTTTCGACCGGAATAAAGTAGCCGGTGCAGAGGGTGTTTTGAAAGGAGCCTATATACTATCTGCAGAACAGGGAAATAAGCCTGCTGCCATATTGGTGGGTACAGGATCGGAAGTGCAATTAATACTTGAGGCGCAAAAACAATTACAAGCAAGTGGGACAGATGTACGTGTAGTGAGTATGCCAAGCTGGGAATTATTCAGAGAACAATCCCAGGCTTATCGTGATGAAGTATTGCCACCGGCAATTAAGTTACGGCTTGCAGTGGAAGCCGCAGCACCGGAAGGCTGGCATGAATGGGTAGGCGAAAAAGGCGAGATAATGGGCATGACACAATTTGGCGCCAGCGCTCCTTACAAAGATATGTTTAAGCATTACGGTTTTACCGTAGAAAATATTGTGGACAAAGTAAATAAAATGATAGCCAGAAAATCATGAAAGTTATTATAGGCGCTGACCATGCGGGGTTCAATTATAAGGGCTTACTTGTCACCGAATTAAAAGAACAAGGGTATGATGTGCTTGATTTAGGCACATATAATGAGGAGCCGGATGATTATCCCGACCGTGCTGCGGCGGTGGCTATGGCGTTATTGAAAAAGCAGGGAGACAGAGGGATACTGATATGCGGCAGCGCAGTGGGTGTAAGTATAGCTGCTAATAAGTTCAAAGGTATAAGGGCCGGCGTTTGCCATGATACTTATTCTGCACATCAATCTGTAGAGCATGATGATGTTAATATTCTATGCCTTGGTGAGCGGGTGATAGGTATTGAAGTAGCCAAGGAGATCGTATCGGCATTTCTCAATGCTACGTTCTCAAATGCTCCACGCCACAGGAGGAGATTAGAAAAAATATTTACAATAGAAAATAATAACATGAAGGGGGATATTTTATGAACACTTTAGTTGATTTGCTGAATTATGGACAGAGTTATTGGCTGGATAACCTGGCAAGGAAAAAAATAAGCAGTGGTGAATTAAAAAGGAGAGTATTGGAACAGGGATTAAGGGGCATTACCTCAAACCCGAGTATCTTCCATAAATCTATAACCGGCAGCACAGATTATGATGACCAGATAAATGAACTGGTATTAAAGGGTTTTACACCTCAGCAAGTTTACGATGCCCTCACCATAAAAGATGTACAGGACGCCTGCGATATACTAAGGCCGGTATATGATAGCTCAGGTGGCACAGATGGTTTCGTGAGCCTAGAAGTATCTCCTTACCTGGCACGTGATACCAATGGGTCTGTAAATGAAGCGCGAAGACTGTATAAGCTGGTTGACCGGCTTAATTGCCTTATTAAGATACCGGGCACTAAAGAAGGCATTCCGGCAATAGAGCAATTGCTTTATGAAGGTATCAATATAAATGTGACCCTTCTTTTTTCGATAGAACGGTATGTGGAAGTGGCAAACGCTTATATACGTGCCGTTAAACAAAGAGTTAGGGATGGAAAATCGGTAAATAATATTATATCAGTTGCCAGCTTTTTTCTGAGCAGGATAGATGTGCTTACGGATCAATTGTTAAGCCAGTATATCATTCCGGGTGAAGAACGCAAAAGCTTAATGCCACAACTGTTATTTGGCAAGGCAGGTATTGCCAGCGCACAGATAGCATACCAGCGGTTTAAGGAATTATTTGGCAGTGCAGAATGGAAAAACCTTGAAAGTAAGGGTGCTCATGTGCAGCGGCCATTATGGGCAAGTACCAGCAATAAAGACCCGCTTTACAGTGACGTACGTTATGTGGAGGCCCTTATTGGTAATGACACAGTCAATACCCTGCCTGACGAAACCATTGATGCGTTTGCCGATCATGGTAAGTTAGAGAAAGACGGCATAGAAAATGACGTTGACGGAGCAAGCAAAATATTTAACGATATTAAAAATATTGGCGTTGACATAGATGCAGTAACATGGGAACTGGAGCATGATGGCATCCGGAAATTTATAGAGCCTTATGACCAGTTAATGATAGCGCTGGCAGAAAAAAGAATGAAAATATTGGGCAGCAATTTTTCTGCCTGCCAGATCAGTTATGCATCTTTTAAAAAGGAAATAGAAGCTGCTTATACATCAATGGATGAAAAGCAGGTAGGACCGCGTCTTTATCATAAAGATCCTTATTTATGGAAAACTGATGATGGACAGGCGCAAATGATAGCTGAAAACATGGGATGGCTAAATCTGCCTGACAACTTTACGGAAGTAACCCAAAAGCTTACTGCATTTTCCAGCAAGGTGAAAGATGAAGGTTATAAATATGCCGTACTTCTGGGCATGGGCGGTAGCAGCTTGTGCTCTGAAGTGGCACGGGAAACATTTGATACAGCAGATGGTTTTCTTGAGTTGCTTGTATTAGACAATACAGATTCGGCAGCTATTATTGAAATTGAAGAACAGATAGATATTGAAAAGACACTTTTTATTGTTGCTACAAAGTCAGGTGGCACAAAAGAAACACTTAGCTTTTTCCGGTATTTCTATGATCAACTGGATAAGAAAGGCAACAAAAAAACTGGTGATCATTTTGTGGCTATTACTGATGCAGGAAGCCCTTTGGTGAAGATAGCAAATGATTATAAGTTCAGGGAAGTATTTATTAACCCACCCGGTATAGGCGGCCGCTATTCGGTATTGTCTGATTTTGGATTATTACCAATGGCAATGATGGGCATTGATATTAAATTAATAATGGATAGTGCCAGGCAAATGAAAGTTTCATGTGATGCGACTGTTCCATCTGCATATAATCCGGGACTAAGTCTTGGCCTCACGTTGGGCATTTGTCAGCGGCATGGACGGGATAAGGTTACATTCGTATTGTCTTCGTCTATCAGTTCATTTGGGTATTGGGTAGAGCAATTGCTGGCAGAGAGTACCGGGAAAGAGGGAAAAGGATTGATCCCTGTTAATGGTGAGGCTATCGGCAATCCCGCAGATTATGGAAGTGATAGGGTATTTGTACACATGTACCTGCCTGCCGACGACAATGTAAATGCTGAGCAAAAACTAAAAGCACTGGAAGCGGCAGGACATCCGGTAATAAGGATCGGCGTGCCGGATAAAATAGCTTTAGGCGGTGAATACTACCGCTGGGAGATAGCAGCAGCTACTGCCGGAATGGTACTGGGTATTAATCCTTTTAACCAGCCTAATGTAGAAGAGAGCAAAAAGAATACAAATAATTTACTGGAGGACTGGAAGAAAGACGGAAACTTTAAAAAGGCTGAACCAATGTTCAGAGATAGTGTGTTTTCAATTTATGGCAGCAGGGAAATAAAGTCTCTTGCAGGCAAAAAATGGGAGCAGATAAATGAATTTATCGGCGCATTTACGGCTTTAGCCCAGCCGGGAAATTATATAGCCTTTTTGCCTTATTTTATTTTGACAGATGAACGTACTAAAATAATGCAGGCATGGAGAATGCAAGTCAGCCACAAACTGAAAACAGCTACAACGCTTCTGAATGGCCCGCGTTACCTGCATTCTACAGGCCAGCTTCATAAAGGTGGCCCGGATACCGGCTTGTATATTATACTGGTGGGGGATGAAGAAAACGAGCTGCCTATACCAGGTGAAAAATATGGTTTTGCCACTTTGCACGAATCACAATCGCTGGGAGATTTCCGGTCCCTTGATGATAAAGGACGCAGGGTCATCCGTATCAATTTAGGTAAGGACATAGATAAAGGGCTGGAAGAATTATCGAACTCAATAAAAGCATCAAACATATTGCAACATGCA
>CAIYVS010000157.1 GCA_903929655.1 uncultured Bacteroidota bacterium
ATAAAAATATTGATTTTTATTAAATGCCTGTTGAAAATAAGCCAGATATTTTCACTTCAGAAAAGGCACAGAATGAATGTCCGGAATTCTTACCAAATATTTTACTTTCGATCAAAATGAGAATATAATAAGTTCAACCAATAGGTATTACTGCCATTTTTACTTTGGTAAGCTATTTGATTGTATATAGCTAAACAGAACTTTTATTATGTTTCTATATCCGGCTTATTGGCTTTTGGCAGGCATAATGTTTGTGGTGGGGCTTGTGGTGAGCGGGCGCCTGAAGAGTAAATTTAAAGAGTATGGGGAAATACCACTGACTGCAGGACTAAGCGGCAAGGAGGTGGCGGAGAAAATGCTGCGCGATAATGGCATTTATGATGTGCAGGTGATATCTGCCGACGGTTATCTTACAGATCATTACAACCCTGCTGAGAAAACAGTGAACCTGAGCCCAGATGTTTATGAGGGACGCAGTATATCGTCGGCGGCTGTGGCTGCACATGAGTGCGGCCATGCACTGCAACATGCCACTTCTTACCAGATGCTGGGCCTTCGCAGTGCATTGGTGCCCATTGTGCAGGTAAGCACCACTTTATCACAATGGGTCATTTTGGCAGGTCTAGGCATTTTAGGCTTCGGGTATGGCAACCAGGTGATTTTATTGATAGGAATTATCCTCTTTTCGGCTTCTACCCTGTTTTCGGTGATCACTTTGCCGGTTGAGTATGATGCAAGCGCCCGGGGTCTTAGGTGGATGGAAGCTTCGCACCTCACCAGCAGGGAAGAACATGATAAGGCAGCCGATGCCCTGAAATGGGCTGCCCGTACCTATGTTGTTGCTGCTGTGAGTTCTGTTGCCACCCTTGTATTCTACATTTTGATCTTTATGAACCGAAACAGGAATTGATATTGATTCGCCTGATAGCTACATAAGGTTTAGATTGATATAGCTCACATTAAATATTAATTAGTTTGCGTAATTTTGCTCTTGATTCCAGCACTTTTTAACTTTTGAATTTTAAAATATGTTTGTACAACAATTATACACAGGCTGCCTGAGTGAAGCAGCTTATTTTATAGCTTCGGAAAATGAGGCTGCGGTGATAGATCCCCTGCGCGATGTGGATGCCTATATTAAAATGGCTGAAGAACAGGGAGTTAAGATCAAATACATATTCGAGACCCATTTTCATGCTGATTTTGTAAGTGGCCATCTGGAACTGTCTAAAAAAACCGGGGCGCCCATTATTTATGGCCCTTTAACAGAGGCCGGTTTCAAAGTTCATGTAGCTAAGGACGGGGAAGAATTTACCATCGGTAAACTGAAAATGAAGGTCATTCATACTCCAGGCCATACATTGGAAAGCACTTGCTACTTATTGCATGATGAATCAGGAAAACCCTATGCGGTCTTCACAGGGGATACTTTGTTTGTAGGTGATGTGGGCAGACCCGACCTTTTTAGCGGCAACCTGAGCAAAGAAGAACTTGCAGGCATGATGTATGATACCATGCAGAATAAAATAAAGCCTCTGAATGATGATATTATAGTTTATCCTGCTCATGGCCCAGGTTCCTCCTGCGGCAAAAACCTGGGGCCTGAAACTTCCAGCACCATCGGTAAACAGAAAGAAAGCAATTATGCATTGCAGGATATGACTAAGGAAGAGTTTATTAAGATAGTGACTAGCGGACTGAATGCACCACCTGCTTATTTCCCCATCAACGCAGGGATCAATAAAAAAGGATATGAATCAATGGATGATGTTTACAGCAAGGGTTTGCAGGCATTATCTGTTGCAGATTTTAAACAAAAAGTGAAAGAGGGCGCATGGATACTTGATACCCGCGCTTCCAGCGAGTTTACCGCAGGTTTTGTTCCTGATTCCATCAGTATAGGCCTTGACGGGCGTTTTGCCGAATGGGCAGGTAGCTTGCTTCCTTTCGACCAGGCGCTTGTGCTGGTAACTGATGCAGGTAAAGAAAAAGAATCTGTGACAAGATTGGCACGCGTTGGCATAGACAGCGTACATGGTTACCTGGATGGTGGCTATGAGGCATGGAAAAACGCCGGAGAAAAACTGGACATGGTGATTGATATAGAAGCCGACGAACTGGCTATGGACTTACCCCATGACCCCAGGCTGGAAGTTATTGACGTGCGCAAAGTAGCTGAGTTTGAAGCAGGACATGTAAAGGGCGCTCATAATGTTCCGCTGGATACGCTTGTTAACCCGATGAATGTGGCTATGATAGATGATGACAATAATCTGTACGTGCATTGTGCGGGTGGTTACCGCTCTGTAATTGCGGCTTCTTTACTTAAGAGGCAGGGTTACCATAACCTGCGCAATGTTTTGGGCGGGTACGGAAAAATAAAATTATTGAAGAATATACCGATCATTACACCCGAGAAAGCGAAGGCTTAATTTTTTTTAGAAATCCAATTTATAAAGGCCCATGCACAATTGTATGGGCTTTTGTATTTGTATCAGGCGATACCTATGCTTGCTATGCTTAGTTTTATTTCTTTTACCTGGAGTAATGCCAAAGCACAGGCTTCGAGTGTGGCGCCTGTTGTGAGTACATCATCCAGCAATAAAACATGTTTTCCCTGCAATGCATTTGCATCTTTTATAAGAAATGCTTCTTTCATATTTTCAAGACGTTCCGCTCTTGTTTTTTGAGTCTGGCTTTCGGTGTGGCGGCTGCGAACCAGCGCTGTACTGTTTAGCGGGATATGCAATACCTCGCTCATGCCCTGCCCTATCAGTGCGCTTTGATTATATCCGCGAATTGCTTCTTTCTTAGCGTGTAAAGGAACAGGGATGATCGCATCAACTGTTTTTATCCAACCTGTTTTTTGCAAATCGTAAGCGAATTGTTTACCCAGGTATATGCCGGTTTCTTTTTTGTTTGTGTACTTGAGGCCGTGCAACAGATGTTGTAACAAGCCGTCATTGGTGAAATGAGCAAAGGATGTAGCCTGAACAAAGGGTATCCTGCCTGCAAGACGCATGGCGGTATCATTATCGGGAATATGGTGGTAAGCTGTTTTGGGTAATTCTAATGCGCAGCTGATGCACAATACTTCTTCATTTCCCAGCAAGGCCTTATTACAGCCTTCGCATAAGCGTGGATAAAAAAGATGTATTATGCCGTGAGCGATTTCCTTTACAAACAATTGGTCTGGTTTTTTACAAAAATAGAAAAATATATTCCCGGTAGCCTGGCCATTTGCCTGTAAAAAAAGGACTGTCTTTCGGCAGTCCCTATACTTCTCTTCAAATCTCACACACTATTCCGCAATCAGTTTTGTTGTATAAATATTATTTCGATCATCCATTATCCTGATCAGGTAAAGCCCGTCCGCAAAATCGTTTTTGTTCACAGATATTTCCTTGCTGCTAATATTTTCTTTCTGCATGACCAGCCTTCCTGTCATATCAGATATGCTGATCCGGCAGGGCATCACAACATTTTCGTCTATTACTATTCTTGCTGTACCATGAAAAGGGTTTGGAAATACCTGGACACCTCTTGAAGCAGCAATATTTTTAACTGCAGTTACATCAGTAAGACTAAAATCGTCAATATCTATATAGTTAAAGTTGCCTATCGTAGCTGTTGAATCAGCCTTCACCGTTATCCACGAACAAGTATCGCTTGGTTTGAAAAAATAGTTATGAACGGTCCATGTTGAAGAACTGGTAGGCTCTGTTAACACAGCTATATAATTACCAAAGGCAGTATCTACTTTTGAATAACCTACAGCTAATTGCGTAGCAGGGTAGAAAATGGTTTTTTTGGTATAAAACTGTAACTTATAAGTGTGTGAGGTATCCAGTCTGGGCGTAACTCTCAATGCAATAGCATCTTCACCGGCAGCGGTACCACCGGATCCTGCACCATTGCTCCATTGCATGCTAAGATACCAATTGCCGCTTTCCGGGCTGCCATCGCTGCAGGAAGTATTGAAAAATTGAAAGGTACCGTAAGACGTTGTGGTAGTTTGCTTAATAGTGCTGAAAGCATTTGCATTTCCTCCCATCTGGCCATAAAAGATAGCATTGTTGCTGAATACGCAGGGAGTCACACTGGTAACAGGCTCCAGGTTGCCGGCGGGAATACTTTGGGCAAATAGGGTCTGTGTAAAGGACACTAATGTAATTGTAATGGCGTAGTAAAGGTTTCGCATAAAGTGTTACTTTATTTAAATTGGTTAAAAATTGAATTGCAACTAATTGTAAAGAATAAAAACCAACAATTTCGGGTTCAGAAAGTGATGCCTCTCTGGTTTTTATACTATTTTAAGACGAGGCCTGTCCCGAATTGGTTGGGAAAGGCCTGATATTTTTTTAAGAATGTTTTATACTTCATTGAGTGCAAGTTTTGAAATAAAGCTGGGATTTATTGATAAGAAATGCCAAACTGTTTCCAGGTATGTGTGCTTTCAAACAGTTGGTCTCTGGGGCTGGTCGTACCTATAGAACGTGAACCTCCTCCGCGTGAGCCTCCCCTTCCACCACCTCCGCCCATACCGCCACTGCCCATGCCACGGCCGCCACCACTACCCATACTTCCCGCATCGCTTGCTCCGTTACTTGTGGATGGCTTTTTAAATCCTTTTACAAAAAAGCCTACACTAATTGGCCTGCCGTCCCACTTTTTATTTATATGGTCTGTATTATAAATTGCGGAGAAAGGAATAGCGGCTTCCCATATCAGTTCTTTATACTCATCTATGCCTATCTGCACTTTAATGCCGCAGGGATTATTTTCCTTTACCAGGAAACCACCTTTACATCCCCTAAAACCTTCCAGTGTGAGCTGTGTTGCATCAGACAAGGCTCTCTTTACTTTTTGTGTCATGTCGTGTGACAGGCCTTGCCCTTCTCCTCCGGATCTGCTGCCCTTCTCTTTTCCCGATGAGAGTTCCAGGGGGTCGTCATTATCCTGTAAAGGAAAATGAATGCCCATCATCTGCTCTTTTTTGCCACTGGTGTCTATCCATACAGTGAGGCCCTGTTTCAGTATTTTGGTTTGCACATATTCGTCCCCGGTCTCTAATGTTATATACAGGTAGTCTTTGTCGTTAGATGTAGCATATCCCACCAGTGATTTACTGTCGTAGGAAGGATAAGGTGAAGGCCAGTCATCAGATTTTCCGTCTATCACAATTGGTAATGCCTGCCATGTGCCGGGCATTTTTTTATCCTTTCCTCCATGATGCAAGCCACCGCAGGAAGTAGTAATTATCAGTATAACTGCCAGGCAAATAAAAGGCAAATGATCTTTATGCATAGATAAACTTATAATAATGCTGCAAAATAAGGATATAAGACCTCTTATTGTATTAAGAGAATGGTAAAAGCTCCAAATAGGACAAATATTATTACAGATTGTTTAAAGCAGGGCCTCGCGCTTCAAAAAATTGTATTGTATATTAGCGCCTTTTACAAAACAGCTGCAAGACACGTTATGAAGCAAAAACATGCAAACAACCAATACCTGGCTTGGGGCATGTGTGTCAGTATGTTTTTATGGGGACTGAGCTGGCCATCGGGCAAGGTGCTTACGAATTATTGTTCTGCGATCAATTTTACGGTTTACAGGTACTTGTTTGTGCTGGCCACCATGCTATTGCTTTTACCTCTTGCGGGGGTACCTTATAAGATGCGCAAAGCAGGCATACCCCTGGTTTTGGTATCGGGCGCATTGCTGGCTGTTTACAGTTACCTTTTCTTTATCGGTATAAAACATGGCTCAGCAGGGGCAGGGGGCGTACTGGTTACTACGCTCAATCCCATTATGGCTTATGCCATTGGCATGTTCTTAAAACGAAGCCTGCCTGGCCGAAAAGAATCATTGGGCCTTATGTTGGGGCTGCTGGCAGGGCTTATTTTGCTAAAGGTGTGGGACAATAAAGCCTTGCTGGAAGGCGGGAATATCTATTTTTTACTGGCCTCCATTACATGGGCAGTTATGAGCAAGTTTACTTCCAAAGGGGCTTTACATGGTTCATCTATGAGCTTCAGCTTATGGCAATATCTTGTCACGCTCCTCTGCCTGCTGCCTCTGACTAATTTTAGTGAAATGCATGCTGCTATGCATATTACTGACCATCTATTCTGGCTAAACCTGCTGTTTGGTTCTGTTATTGTAACTGCTATGGCTACTACCGTTTATTTTTATACCACTACCCGCCTGGGTGCCGAGAAAGCCAGCAGTTTTATTTTTCTCGTTCCTTTTGCGGCAGCTATTTCTTCATGGATATTTCTCGGCGAAAATATACTGACCCATACCATAATAGGTGGCCTGTTAGGCATAGCTGCGGTTTACTTTATCAATAAAAAGAAAAAACCAGAACTGCTATTGAGTACGGAGGAGTAGGGAACGCACGTTTAAACCAATATAATTGTCATCGCTATACAAATTTTTCATAAGCTACAAAAAGAGCTCTACGAATCTCTTCAGTTGTCTCAAAGTTTTTCAAACTCTCTTTATTTTCCTCGAAAAGCTCAAACATTTTTTGCTTTAAAAGGAAATTCTTTTCCCAAAAATTGCGATCTGATATCAAAACATTGTGTAACAAATCTCCTTTGTAAAAGTCCCCCTCAGAAAAAAAATTTTCATTTAACTTTTCAATTGCAATAGGAATTAAGATATCCAAAGCTACATTTTGACCTATCAAAATACGCAGGTCTTCGATGCTAAATAAACAAATATCTTTTTTTCTTAGCGCAAATATTGTTTTTACTAATCCTGTGCTGTCGTCACCGGGTTCACCCCATTTGCTATTTTCTATTTGCTCAATTGTATCGAGTTTCATCCATGTTTGTTTTTCTCATTGAGTCATTGCGCAATTCAGCAATTGAGAATTAATTAAACCCTCGCTCTCCATGGTATTTCTTCCGCGCCATTTATATGTCCTATATATCTTGCCAGTACAAAAAGAAAATCTGATAAGCGGTTGAGGTATTGAATGATGAGATCTGGCATATACTCTCCGTGCTCGTGCATATTTACACAAAGCCGCTCTGCCCTGCGGCATACACAGCGCGCCACATGGCAGGTTGAGGATGCGAGATTGCCACCGGGTAATATAAAAGAACGCATTTCCGGCAATACCTCATTCATCTCATCTATCCTATCTTCCAGCCATTTTACATCAGCATCATGCAGGTCGGGCAATTTCATTTTCACTTCTTTATCCGGGTTGGTAGCCAGTGCAGAACCCAGTGTAAATAAACGGTCCTGTATCTCGCGCAGCCAGCCGGAAATTTTTTCATTTGCAGCCAAGTCATTCACCATACCGATAAAAGAATTCAGCTCATCTACCGTGCCATAGCTTTCTATGCGGATATGACTTTTGGGCACACGCACTCCGCCTATAAGGCTTGTGTTTCCTTTATCTCCTGTCTTTGTGTATATTTTAAACGACATACCCCAACCCCTATAGGGGCTTTTATTGATTTATAAATTATGTGCTACCCCTTTCACCATCACTTCCATATCTCCCGTGTTATGGGGCTGTAGGGTATCGGTCTCTACTAATCCATCCCTGATGCGTATGATACGGTGTGTAAATTTGGCAATGTCTTCTTCGTGCGTTACAAGCACCACAGTATTACCCTGGTCATGTATCTTACCAAATAGTTCCATGATCTCGATAGAGGTCTTACTGTCCAGGTTGCCCGTAGGTTCGTCTGCCAGCATCAGGGAGGGATTATTGATCAGGGCCCTGGCAATGGCCACGCGCTGGCTCTGCCCACCCGATAGTTCATTGGGCTTATGGTGCGCCCTGTCTGCCAGGCCCACTTTATTCAGCATAGCATGTGCACGTTCTTCCCGGTCTTTTTTATTTACGCCTGCATATATCAAAGGCAGGGCCACGTTTTCCCATGCGGTGAGCCTGGGCAATAAATTGAATTGCTGAAACACAAAACCTATTTCTATATTGCGCACATCTGCCAGCTCATTATCCTCCATCCTGCTCACGTCCTTTCCGTTCAGTATATAGCTCCCGCCAGTGGGTGTATCCAGGCAGCCCAGTATGTTCATGAGCGTAGACTTACCCGAACCTGAGGGGCCCATCAGCGCCACATATTCATTGCGCTCAATCAGCATATTAATGCCTTTAAGCACTGGTAGCTCCTGCTTACCGAGGAAATAGCTTTTGCGAATATCTTTTAGTTGTATGATCCCATCCATTAATATCAAATATAAACGATTAAACAGCCACAGCAGCACCCCCACATTCCCAAAAATACACATAATTTCAGCTGAAAATTATTTGTTTTGCCTGTTTTAACACCACCATACGCCCCTCCGGCATTTTTTTAATTTTGAATTTTTACTTTTGGGCTCTTTCTCTGGTGCGATTTTTGAATATTAATTATTAATGCTAGCCTTCCCTAATTGTAAAATAAATCTGGGTTTATACGTAACCAATCGTCGCGATGATGGCTATCACGACCTGGAAACCGTATTTTATCCTTTACAGCTCAAAGAATCCTTAGAAATAGTATCCGCAAAAGAAACCACCTTACATCTCAGTGGGATTCCTGTGGCCGGCAGCAAGGAAAATAACCTGGTATGGAAAGCCTATAAACTGCTGAAAGACAAGTTCCCCGGCAAGCTGCCCGAACTGGATATCTACCTGCATAAGGTCATACCAATGGGTGCGGGCCTGGGCGGCGGCTCAGCAAACGGGGCATTTATGCTACAATTATTAAACGATTATGGTGCATTGGGGCTCCATAAAGAGCAATTAGCAGGGCTGGCCCTGCAATTAGGTTCCGATTGCCCCTTCTTTATTTACAATACCCCGCATTTTGCATCGGGCAGGGGCGAGATCATGAGCCCCATCCCGCTCGATCTGTCCCAATACAGCATACAGCTTGTATGCCCTGACCTGCACGTATCTACAGCAGAAGCTTTTAAAATGATCATTCCCGATCCTGCCCCTTTCGATCTCAGGAACCTGCACAAACTGCCTGTAGAAGAATGGAAAGATTTTATCAGTAATGATTTCGAAGCACCTGTGTTAAAACAGCATCCTCAATTAGCCATCATCAAAGAAACCTTGTACGACCAGGGAGCGCTTTATGCCTCCATGAGTGGCAGCGGCTCCACTATTTTTGGCATTTTTCCCAAAGGCAGGAAAGCAAACCTGGACATAGATGCCGACCATGAAGATATTTATATGGAAGCAGGCGAAGCCATCAAAAGAAAAAGCCAAAAGAAAATAGCCGATGCTGAGCCGGAACCGGCTGTGTAAGCAGGGAGTATTATCTGTTTACTATTTGGGGCACCAGCCCAAACATAATCATCACTTTTTCTGCGGAATGAGATATCCCCTTAGACCCAGATTTGCCGTCCAAATAGAAATCCCTAAGCCCTCTAAAGAATAAACAGATTCAAAAATCTTATCCACAATTATTTTATCCTTTTTTTATCCCTTTTTATCCTTCCCTGACCGAAGCATATTTCTGAAACACAATACCGGAAAGCATTTCGGGCGTTTTTATCCTTTTGGGATAAGAACATTTTTTCACAAAATGCAGATTAGCAAAATGCCGATTTTTGAATTTGGCATGATAAATTTTTGACATTATTCCAAAGAACTTTTTTAGGTAATGTCAACTATCGAATCACGCTCAACATGGACGGGTCCACAAGAGGAGACCCGCCCATGACACGAAATAAGCATATCCCGGCATCTTATCCACAATCATTTTCCCCATGCTTTCCCGTATTTTCCCATGAATTGCAGGATGGGAAATTTGCTAAAACGCTTTACCGTATTGTATTTCAGAGCTATTTTGCTCATTTTCCCATCCGGAAATTCTTTTGGGCAAATGTGGATTAGCCCAATGCTCCCTTTTTAGTTTAGCATGATGGATTTTGATATTATTTCAAAGAGCTTCTTTTTGCTAATAGTAGGCGCAAATTATGTGCCAGTCAGTGAGGATTGTGGATATGTTTATGAAGGAATATTTTCAAATCAATTGTATACACAGTGTGTATACAATTTGTTCATGTTTGCATTTTTGTTAACAAGATGACCTGATAGTTTGGCTGTTATAGCCGCAAGACTCAGTAATACCCAGGTAAAGTATTTGCTCAGCAAATGAATAACACTATTATCCTGGTTGTCGCTCATCTTATTTTTTGAGAA
>CAIYVS010000158.1 GCA_903929655.1 uncultured Bacteroidota bacterium
ACTTAATGGTACAGTCATATTATCCAAACCCGACCTTATCGCAGCCTTCGATGGCTTACCCCATAAAGGAAATGTGGGCATACATGAGTTTGTGCATCTTTTAGACAAAGAAGACGGCGAAATAGACGGCATACCCGAAGCGCTGATTGACCGACCTTTTGTTGGCCCCTGGCTGATTGAAATTAAGAAAGAGATGCAAAAGATAGCAAGTGGCAAATCAGATATCAACCCTTATGCACTTACGAACAACGCTGAATTCCTTGCAGTAGTAAGCGAATACTTTTTTGATAACCCTGAAAAATTTAAAACTCGGCACCCGGAACTTTACCAATCCCTTTCCACTATTTTCAATACAGACAAAAAAACTGCTTAGCACAACTCAATACCGTGAAGAAAAGTCAGTTCGCACTCCAAATAATACCGATTGAACATCTAAATTTAGCAGAAGACTTTTTTGGCTAAAGCCATTCATATTACTTTTACAGGTAGCCTGGCCTGAAGCCTCCGCGACAATTTATGCTATTGACTAATTTAGTTGTCCACATGGCATTAGCTTCGTCGCTTTTTGTATTGTTATTGACAGTGCTGAAAATGGCACTGTTTTGGCACTATTTGGCACTGAAATGGCACTAAATGGCACTGTTTTGGCAAGGCAAATATTGAAAAAACAGAATCAATTTATTGGTATTCAATAAGTTGAATTGATTTGTTTTTATTAATTTGGCACTATTTTGTAAAATTCCTGAGCCAAAAAACAAAATGCAATACAATATTTATTTTTTCACAAATATGATTTCTTCTCCGGTTTAAAAAAGAGGTAAATCATAGATATAGACCAGTATATAAAAGAACTTCTTTAAAAATCAATCTCCATGATTCTTTATGAAATAACCCTATCCTAATGGGGTTGAAATTTGCTGTAAAATTACAAAAACTGTGGGTGTTTTGAAAGGAAGATATTTACAATTTTTTAAAATTGTTTTTGAGCTGAAATACTTGCCCAAAGCTGCATTGCGGTATTTGGCAGTTTTTTTTGTGGATATGGCGCGAGTTGTAATGCCAGGGACATCTAAATTTGGCGTAAATCATTTTGGCTAAAGCCATTATAATATTGTCTTTATTATACCCCGACCTGATGGCCAGTGGCCATTATATTGTGGCAAGTTTAGATGCTCATACGGTATAACAAATACTAGTCTGTCAGGATTGGTTTCGTTTATAATTCAACTATCCACTTCTTAGCATCTTCCAGATCTGCATCTTTAAAGATGCGAACCTCGCAGGACAGCATATAGCCGAAGAATTTTGCAAAAGTATTTATAATCTCGTGGTCAGAAACCAATGCGATCCTGCCCCATGCATTTAAATGTTTCATGCCTATTTTGGCATCATCTATCATAGCACTTAGATCAAACCCTGTAAAGCCCTTTCCCAGATGATACAGTAAATTGATCTTTTTATTTGCTTTCAGTTTTTCCTCTACTGCCGGTATTAAGACGGTTTCATAATCATTTCCGCTTACTTTACCTTCTGCAGATACCCCTACAACATTGTCCGGGAGGTCATTCATTAGCTTTATCATACAATTATTTTTTAATTAGCAGCTACCATTATACAGTATAGGTTATAATGCTAAGCCATAGACTTATTATCAAAGTTTAATCCGCCATCTATTACTAATTCCGCACCTGTTGTATAAGCAGACTCATCAGACGCAAAATACAGCGCCCCGTAAGCTAGCTCCATTACATCCCCTAACCTGCCTAAGGGGCAATATGTTTCCATCACTTTTTCCGCACCTATGTCCATTAAAACCTTCGTTTGCGCCGTCAATATACCTCCAGGGTGAATAGAATTAACACGTATCTTATCCTTTACCAACTCCTTTGCAAGATGTTTACTAAGTAAACTTAAACCTCCTTTACAAGCAACATAAGCAGGGCCGCTACCGGCAACTAATCCTGCTACAGGAGAAATATTTACAATGGAGCCACCGCCTGCTTTTTTCATATATGGAATACAAAGCTGCACTCCTAAAAACATTCCGCTAAGATTTATGTTAATAACTTTATCCCACAAATCTCTCGTAGTATTTTCAATATCCGTGAATCCTGAAAATACCCCGGCATTATTTATAAGAATATCAATATGCCCATAAAGGGCTATTGTTGTATCAATAACTTTCTTCCAATCACCTTGAGAACTTACATCATGCTTACAATATTCAATAGAGAGCCCGGATTTCTTTGCATCTCTAACCCATAAATAAAGTTTTTCCTCCTCGCTATCTGTCACCACCACACTGGCGCCTTCTTCAGCAAACAATTTTGCCTCGGCCATCCCTAAGCCCTCCGCACCTGCAGTTATTATCGCTACTTTATTTTTTAAACGGTACATATCCCGTATGGTTAAATTGATTTGAATCTTCTTGCTGTTCTGCAATATTGCCCTTAAATTCCTATATCCAGCAACTATTGTATTCTACTATAAAAATAAACACGTTTTATTGCAGAGCAACGTTAATTAACTATTGATTTTATCTAAAATCATAGCCATCACTTTATCAGCAGTTTGAGTACTGCATTTGGCATATGACATGTGGCATGAAGCGGTTTTCAAATTCGCTTCATGTTTCTTGTCAATAGAATCTTTATAAATTTTTTCCTGGTTACAGTAAAGGAACAGGACTAGTTTAAAGAATTAAAGCACACAAAAAGAGAGAAAAATTTTACACGCTCTCCATGCCTGATACAAAAGTCCCACCGGAATATATCAAAACAAAGCTTAGGAATGAGTCTCCAAGGTTGAATGAGTACCATGCGTAGTAAGTATTTCATGCGCATGTTTCATTTCATCTGCGCTACCCTGCGCTACCACCAGGTAATTCCCTTTTTCAAGGTCGGCCTGGTATTGTTTTGCAAAGTTCTCCTGCATACCCAGGTTTATAAAGGCACTGGCAATACCCCCGCCCATCAAGCCAAAATCAAAGCCTGCAATACCGCCAATTAAAGCGCCTGCGCCAAACAAGAAACCAACACCGGGTATAGCAAAAACACCAACACCGGTTAGTACGCCCAAGGTAACTCCTAAAGCTGTTCCAATTTCAATACCACCTATTTTTAAAGGTGATTTTTCCGATATGTGCAATTTATCATCCACATGTTCGGTATGAAGCTTGCCGATAATAGAAAGATGCTTTACAGGAAAATTTGCATTTTTCAATTCCTTTATTGCCTCAATAGCTTTTTCATGTGTATCATATACCCCGATGGTCGCTTTCATTATTTTAATTTTTTATTATTTAGTAAACAATAATTTTACTACCAAAGTATGAAATTAAATAGAAAAGTTTGATTTTTTGCATATAAATAGTACTCCTTTAAGTTAAAACCCAATAGAAACGGGACAAGACCTCGGAATAGGATATTAATAATAAAATGCGTTTGCAAAAAAATCGTAGAAGCTGCCTTGCTTTGTTTCATGTGTTGAATCGAATGATTGATTGTAAGACTTTAAAGCAACAAAAATGCTTACATACAATCCGGGAATGCCGAGCAGCAGTAAAACGATTTCCGCTGCCAACACCCACCATAATGATTTTTTTTAGTTTAAACTCTGCTATTCTGTAATTTTATTTGCTTCCTTCTCTTTATTGGCCTTTTCCTGGCCGATGCCCATTGTCAGGGCTGTTAATCCTGCCATACTGCCGAGTTGCATTGTTTCCACTACAGAACTTGGCACAATGACGATTGTTGAATTTTCTTTCAGACCTTCATAGAGCATATTCATGGCCCTTAAATGTAAGGCTACAGGATTGTTTATATAGGTGAGGGCTGCTTCTCCAAACTTCTCAGCTACTTGTCTTTCCGAATCCCCGAGAATAACACGGGCCTGCCTTTCCCTTTCTGCCTGTGCCTGCATAGACATAGCATCTTCCAATGCAGGTGGTATCAAAACATCTTTTACCTCTACCGAATTTACTTTGATTCCCCAGGGTTCAGTACGTTCATCAATAATTTTTTGCAACACGCTGCTTATCTTATCGCGCCCTTCAAGCATATCTGATAACATTGTTTTCCCAATAACATCGCGCAAGGCGGTTTGAGAAGCCCAACTAATAGCGCTCATATAGTTTTCTACTTCCAGCGCAGCTTTTTTCGGGTCCAGCACTTTCCAAAACAATACAGCATCTACATCTACCGGAACAGTGTCTTTTCGGCCTTAAAAGTGGTGGTGATCACACGCGTATCTATCCAGTATGGTATGTTATCCAGTATGGGGAAAATGAAAAACAATCCGGGCCCTTTCAACGAGCGGAATTGACCCAGCCGCAATACTACAGCTTTGTCCCAGGGATCTGCAATTTTGATGGCAGAAGAAACCAGCAAGGCTATCACAAAAGCGCATCCGGCAATAGCAGTACTCCCAACAACATTTGAAATCCCTGCTATCATATAGGCCATTGCCAGGCCCAGCAACATGATCAGAACAAATATTAACGAGGGGAATAAACTTTTAGTTTTCATTTTAAACCTCCTGCTTGTAATCTTGTAAATTTTTATTTAAAATAAATGATCGAGTGTGCTTAATGCTTCAGTGCTAAGAATCATTATACATTTTTCACTTGCGACGATTTAGTTTATTTTGTCTAAGCTTTTTCAATATTTCGTTTCCTTTCCTCGTATTCTACTTCAGTTATTTCCCCGGCAGCATACCGCCTTTTTAGAATATCTAAGGGAGTCTCTCTTTGATATCTTTGTCCGGGGATGGTGTAAGGGGTTGCGAATATCCAAAAAATGAACATAAGCCAAAGAAACCACCATACTAAGTGCATTCCCCAGAAATGATAACCGTCGTAGAACATAATATATATTTTATAGCTTTTTTAAAATATTTAACTCTCCAATATCACCTTTAAGGCCTTTTCTTTTGCTGCATTACCGAAAGTGTCATATGCCTCCATAATCTGGTCCAATTTAAAATGGTGTGTGATCAGTTTTTTAGGTTCTATTTTTTTAGATTGAACGGTTTTAAACAACATAGGTGTTGTAACGGTATCAACAAGTCGCGTAGTGATCGTTATATTTTTTGACCAAAGTGTTTCCAGGTGCAGCGTTACACTTTTGCCATGCACACCAATATTGGCAATATGGCCACCTGCAACAATAATTGCTTCGCACATTTCGAATGTTATGGCAAGACCAACCGCCTCAATAGCTACGTCCACCCCCCTCTTGTTAGTAAGCTTCATCACTTCATCCACAGCATTTCCATCGCTGCTGTTAATAGTATGTGTAGCTCCAAAAGTCTTTGCAACTGCCAGTCGGTTTTCATCAGTATCTATTACAATAATTTCCGATGGTGTATAAAACTGCGATGTTAATAATGCTGCCATGCCTACAGGCCCGGCGCCAATAATGGCTATCACATCTCCCGGCTTTACCTGTCCGTTCAAAACGCCACATTCAAAACCTGTTGGTAAAATATCACTCAGCATTACGAGCGCCTCTTCATCAGCCCCTGCCGGAATATGATAAAGGCTGTTATCCGCATGAGGTATTCTTACATACTCAGCCTGTGTGCCATCTATCATGTATCCAAGTATCCATCCGCCGTCTGTGCAGTGCGAATACATGCCTTTCTTGCAATATTCACATTTGCCGCAAGATGTAACACAGGATATAATAACATGATCGCCTTTCTTAAAACCGCTTACAGAACTGCCCACTTCTTCCACAATGCCTACGCCTTCATGGCCTATGATC
>CAIYVS010000159.1 GCA_903929655.1 uncultured Bacteroidota bacterium
GAAGGCAGCACCTAAAAAAGCAGTAGCAAAAAAAGCGGCTCCTAAAAAAGTAGCACCAAAGAAAACTGCACCAAAAAAAGTAGTGAAAAAAACAGCACCTAAAAAAGTAGCACCAAAGAAAGCTGCACCAAAGAAAGTAGTGAAAAAAACAGCACCTAAAAAAGCATCTGCAAAAAAAGCAGCACCTGAAAAGCCAAGCCAGGAAATGGATATGATACAGGAAATGATTATTTTCCCGGAAAGTATTACGATAATAAGCGAGAGTACAAATGACGATTGGTCAGGCGATACATCAGGAAACAATGGCGAACAAAGCAACTAATAATCACACACTGATTTAATATAGAACGCCCTGTACATATAGGGGCGTTTTTGTTTTTACACAATTCCAAATTTCCTCAAAACACACTGAACAAAAAGTGGCCTTGGCCTCGGCACACTTATTTGTCTGCAACTGATCTCGATTGCATTTTTAAGTTCATCAGTCGTAATATGAGGGTGATGTTTCCGTATCTTTTTTATTACATAATGCACTTCCCACTCTTCCTCACATGTAATAAAAAAACGGTCCTCCCGCTCTTTTTTGCGCTCATCATATTCTGACCAGTCCTCGTTAAGTATTTTATATGCAGACATAAAAAAATAATGTTGTTGCAAACTTAACCCTGCCAAACGTAACCGGGTACCGTGTTTTAACGGAATTTTCAAAAACTGGGTGTTTTCACGGAGCTACCCTGTTTTTACCTAAAACCGCTTTCTGTAAATCAGGTTTTTCATGTAGGTTTGCGCAACAATAAATAACTATGTTACCAATACAACTATTCCGTCAAAATAAAGAACTGGTATTACAAGGCCTTAAAAAAAGAAATTTTAAAGACCTGGCCCTGGTAGACACTGTTATTGCCCTTGATGAACAAAGACGCGAATTGCAACAGGAAAATGATAACCTTTCTGCTTCTATCAACTCCGCATCAAAAAACATAGGCCAGCTCATGGCCAAAGGGAATAAAGAAGAAGCCGAAAAGCTGAAAGCCGACGTAGCTCAATATAAAGAACAGTCAAAAGACCTTTCAAAAAAACTGGACGACCTGGAAACAGAATTGCATAATGCTATTATTATGCTCCCCAACCTGCCACATAACAGCGTTCCCGCAGGCAAGACACCCGAAGACAATGAAGTAGTACGCATAGGTGGCGAAAAACCCAATCTTAACCAGAAATTACCTCATTGGGAACTTACCGAAAAATACAAGCTCATTGATTTTGAGATGGGCACTAAACTAACAGGAAGCGGCTTCCCGGTATATATAGGACAAGGCGCTAAACTGCAAAGAGCTTTGATAAACTATTTCCTTACCTTCAATATTGATGCAGGGTATACAGAATACTACCCACCTTATATGGTGAATGAAACTACCGCATATGGCACAGGCCAGTTACCCGACAAAGAAGGACAAATGTATTTTGCTACAGAAGATAAATTTTATCTCATTCCAACTGCCGAAGTACCTGTTACAAACATTTACCGCGATACCATCGTTAGCGAACAGGAACTACCTGTAAAAATGACTGCCTATACGCCTTGTTTCCGCAGGGAAGCAGGATCTTACGGCAAAGATGTGCGTGGGCTGAATCGCGTACACCAGTTTGACAAAGTAGAAATTGTTCAACTGCAGCATCCCGATAAAAGCTATCAGACACTTGAGACCATGGTTTCCCATGTAGAAAAACTATTGCAGTCTCTCGGCCTTCATTATCGCATACTACGCCTTTGCGGCGGAGATATGGGCTTTACATCAGCCCTCACCTACGATTTTGAAGTTTACAGTGCTGCACAGGAGCGCTGGCTGGAAGTAAGCTCTGTGAGCAATTTTGAAAGCTTCCAGACAAACAGGATGAAGATCCGTTATAAAGATGCCAATGGCAAAACCCAGCTACTGCACTCTCTAAACGGAAGTTCCCTCGCACTGCCCAGGATCGTTGCCTGTCTCCTGGAGAATAATCAAACACCCGAGGGCATACATATCCCTCTTGCATTGCAACCCTATTTTGGTAAAAACATGATAAACTAATAAGAACTGAATTATGATACAACGCAAACAATCATTGTGGCTTCTTGTAGCAGCACTCCTCAACTCAGGATTGCTCTATTTTTGTCTTTATAAAGCGCATACCCTTGTAAATGGCATAGATACTGAAACATGTATGCGGGTAAACGGGCCCAATGAATTTCTTTTATTGCTTTTAACATTGGTATTAATAATACTGCCTATAGTAGCCATATTCCTTTTTAAAAACCGCAAGCAACAAAGAAGCCTGGTCTATTTAAACATCGTTGCTGTAATTGGCTTTATTGCAACACTCTTAATGCACGTTGCCAACTTTAACAGCCAGGCAAATCCAACCCCAACTACCGGAGGCTATGCTTTTGGCTCTGTGCTGCCCGTTCTCTCCATTATCTTTTTGATAATGGCCATACGCGGCATCAACAAAGATCAAAAACTGGTAAAATCGCTCGACCGCTTAAGATAGGAATATATTACATCCCGTAATGCCGCGGTATTTCATTCTTGCCTTTGTTCTAATCATTATGCGGGAGACATACCAATAGGAACTCTGATATTGCTGAAATGTATGCCATAACCGGCTTGTATGTTGCCGGTACTACCATTCGGTATCCTTACATTATTGCCATAAGTAACTACCTGCCTGGCACTTGACATAGCGGAATTGAACTACTGTGAAAATTCAATTTATTGACGGTTATATTTATGCGGGGTAACATGATTTACCACAGTTCTTTTATGGAATTTCCAACTCAACCCCATATTAAATGCCATATTACTATATGGAATGGCAAAAGTTCTGTTATCAGCCGGATAGGTTCCGCTGCTTTTGTACAAATAAACCGTCGGGTGATTCTGGGCGAACTGGGGCAGATAATTTTGCTGATTCACTGTAAGACCTACATAATCCAGTTCATCGGCATCCAAAGCAAGTGACAATAAACTCATTTCAGCCCATACTTTCATGTTTCCGGATACTTTATAACTTACGCCCGCGGTGGCATTGTATCCTATAGTAAATTTTGATTTAAGTTTTTCAGTATAAATATCAATTTCCCCTGTGTTAAAAGCATTCTCAACACTTATGTCAATATCAGTATTCAGAGGCAAGGCAAATCCCAGTCTTGTATACAGATTCCATTTATCGCCTGCTGTCTGCATCACCAGTGATGGGCTAAGTATCGTCAACATACCCGACTTCTGGTCAACACTTCTATTACCTATAATGCCTGAAGCAGAATCAACAAAATAAGTAGTACCTGAATAATTATATTTCCTCGCAGCAACACACATGTCTGCAGACAACTCTACCCCTACGTTTTTATTAAACATGTACCCTAATGCCAGGCTGCCGTGCAACCCTGATGAAAATGATATTTTATCCTGGCTAAATGTAAAGGTGCTATTGGAAGATACAGGGTTATTAGTTGTACCGCTGTAAAAAGCATGTATTGGGTCATAAGATTGACCAGCCTGTGGAAACGCATAGCCTATACCAGCTCGCATATAAAATCCGGAATTATTGTCAGGTAAACTTGTTTGTGCAAAAAGTAATGAAACTTTGCATAAAACTAACAGGAGGGCCAGTGAGGTTTTATTCATAATACATTTTTTGATTTAACAATATAACTCATTATGATAGAGTCAGTAATGCAGATAAAAGTACACTTTCTATGGCTATTTTCATTACACTATTCCAAAAATTCAATTTAATGACGATTGTATTCCCGGGGAGTAACATGTTTTTTCTTAGTCTTTTTTTTAACCTTCATTTCCGGCAGCTTCCAACTTACACCCACATTCAGCGCAACATTACTGAATGGTATTGAATTAGCCATATTCGCATCATAGTTATTTGAGTTTAAACTGAAAGGTATTTTTGGTCTGTTGGCATTGGCATAATTGTCAATACCATTTAGAGTAGCGGTTTCCAGGTCTAATTCTTTTGTGAATAGGGCCACGGACAATACGCTGATTTCTCCCCATATTTTAAAACGCTCAGAAACCTTATAACTGACCCCTGCAGCAGCAGTAGCCCCTACAGAAAAACTGGTCTTCAACAGTTCCGTATATTTGTATTCATTGCGGCTGCCAGATTGTGAAACAACTTCATCTTCATCAATATCAATACGATGGCTCAATGGGATAGCTACCCCTACCCGTGCATAAATATTCCAGGTATCTTCCCCTGTTTGCATGACTAAAGAAGGACTTAAAATAAAAGGAAAAAAGGCCTTATAATGAATGGTGGTATTAGTGCTGCTTTGGTTGCTCTGGCTAAGATTCACAACACTTGAACTGTAAGTATACATTGTATTAACCATGCCTGTTTCAGAACTTAATTCAACACCGATACTTTTGTTGAACATGTAACCAAAGCCCAAATGCCCTCGCAATCCTGCAGAAAAGGAAGCCGCTTTAACATTATAAATGGAGTTATCTAAATAGGTACCGCTATATATTCCGACAGGCCCGGAAGTTTGCCCTGCATGGGTAATAGCATAACCCAGGCCACCACGCAAATAAAAACCTTTATCTTTTTTTTTTGCCTGAATAATTTGGTTATCCTGGGCAAAAAGCATGGGTACAGAATGCACTAGCAGCAACAGAGTTAATATCTTTCTCATTGACTTTGTTTTACGATGACCAATATAGTAAATTACTAAGAAAGCAATCCGCAGCCATTACCCCCACCCGGCTTTTTATTTCCTGTGCGAAGATTCCGCCTGCTGAGGAGCCTTCAGAAATACCATGATACCAATACTCATACCCATATTGCTGAAAGGAACTGAATAAACAGGCTGTTGGGTACTACTGTAAGAACCTGTACTAACATATTTGATAACAGTTCCGGCTAGCGGAGGCCTTGTTGTGTTAGGGTCTCCATCCAATGTATGATCGGTTATAGTAGTCTGGCTCGCATATAAAGACATAGCCATCATATTAAACTCCATCCACAACCCGAAATTTTGACTTGCATTATACCGCACACCCATGGCTCCCGAAAAACCAACGCCAAATTTCATTTTTGTTTCCTCCCTTATGTATTCATCTTCACCGGTCCTTAGATTGTTGAATTGCTGTTCTTCCACCATTTTAGTATTTACAGGCAACACAACA
>CAIYVS010000160.1 GCA_903929655.1 uncultured Bacteroidota bacterium
CTTCCATAATATCCTCCAGTGTAACAATACCGGAGGTGCCGCCAAACTCATCTACTACAATGGCAAAATGGATACGTTTTTGTTGAAACTCTTTCAGCAGGTCTTCTATCAGTTTGCTTTCATGCACAAAATAGGCAGATCGGATAAGGCCATGCCAATCAAAATTGGCTTTGTCAGCATGGGGAAGGAAATCTTTCGTATGTATAACGCCGGCAATTTTATCAAGGCTTTCTTTGTAAACCGGTAAGCGGGAATAACCCATTTCAATACAATATTTTTGTATTTCATTAAAGGTCATCTCATAGTCAAGGGCACACACATCAAGCCTCGTGCGCATGATCTGTTTTGCACTAATGTTCCCGAATTTTAAGATGCCCTTAAAAATATTTACTTCTTCCTTTGTTGCAGTGTGTCCCACGGTCAGTTCGATGGCGTGCTCAAAATCTTTACTACTGATGTTATTGATGGCTTTTGATGTGAGCTTGCCTTCTATAAAATTGGTAGAAGTAACCAGAAATCGGCTTACAGGCCGAAAAATAACACTGAGGACTTTTATGGAAGAAGCTGAAAAAAGTGCCATCCTCAAGTTGTTTTGCGTGGCATAAACTTTGGGCAATACCTCCCCGAACAATACCAGTAAAAAAGTGACAACAATTACCTGCACAAGAAATAAAATAAGCGGGTTTAACGCATGGCTGATAAACTGCTCCACCAGCAAATTGGTTGTAATAACTATGGCAATATTGATGGAATTATTTGCCACAACAATTGTAGCCAATAACATTTTGGGATGTTCAAGCAATTCAATGGCGTTGCGTGCGGTTGCACTATCCTTGGATTTAAGATAATTAATATCTTTTGCACTCAGGGAAAAATAAGCTGTTTCTGCACCGGCAGTTATTGCGGTCATGAGCAACAATGCCAATACAATAAAAATTAGAATCGTAATATTTGACGAAGCAATATCTGAGATTTGTAGAAGAAGAGCTGTAACATTCGTGACGCCTTCAGGTGTACTTTCCAATTTGCAATAATTTGGTGAATCTATCAAAATTAAAAAAAGGGAAAGAAATGCCGGACTCTTTCCCTTTTATTAAATATAATATAATATTAAAATGGTAAATCATCTTTTGTACTGCTGGCGTCAAAACTAATATCAGGTGCCGGTATAGTCCCCGTTTCTGCGGTTGTCTCAGCAGCAGGCACATCCCCGTTTTCCTTCCTTTTGTCAAGCATTACCAAGTTATCGCCTACTATTTCTGTACTGAAACGCCGGTTTTTGTCTTTATCTTCCCATACCCTGGTGCGCAAACGGCCTTCTATAAATACCAGGCTGCCTTTATGTAAATATTTTTGTGCCAGTTCTGCCAGTCCGCGCCATAACACTATTGTGTGCCATTCTGTTTGCGAAGCCATATTGCCATTCCGGTCTTTATAGGTTTCCGTAGTTGCCAATGGAAATTTTGCCACAGCGATATTTCCTTCAAGGTGTTGCATGTCAGGTTCCTTGCCCAGATTACCGATCAGTACCACTCTGTTGACGCCTCTCATAGCAGTTCATTTTTTCTATTAACAA
>CAIYVS010000161.1 GCA_903929655.1 uncultured Bacteroidota bacterium
ATAGCCCGCCAGATAGCAGAGGCGAAGGAAAAAGGTGATCTGAAAGAAAACGCTGAATATGATGCTGCCAAAGAGGCCCAAGGGCATCATGAGGCAAAGATCGCACATCTTGAGACAGCAATAGTTTCAGCCCGTATCCTGGATTCAAAAGATATAGACATCAGCAAAGTATCGGTGCTCAGCAAAGTAAAAGTTACCAATCTTAGTAATAAAAAAGTGGTGGAGTACCAGATTGTTTCTGAGCGGGAAGCTGATCTGAAAACAGGCAAAATATCGGTTACTTCACCCATTGGTAAAGGCCTGCTGGGCAAAAAAATAGGAGAAGTGGCGGAAATAACTGCTCCCAGCGGCGTTGTTAAATTTAAAGTCGAAGCTATTTCAATCTGATGATATGAGTAGTATCTTTTCTAAAATAATTGCCGGTGAGATACCCTCATATAAAATTGCAGAAGACGACCATTTTTTTGCCTTCCTTGATATCTTCCCTTTAGCTGAAGGGCATGTGCTGGTAGTGCCAAAGCAGGAAGTGGATAAGATATTTGATGTAAGTGATGAATACCTGGGGAGATGGTTGCTGTTTGCCAGACCCATTGCCAAAGCTATCGAAAAATTTTTCCCCTGTAACCGTTGCGGCATTTCAGTTATCGGATTGGAAGTACCACATGCCCATATGCACCTCGTGCCCATCAACTCATCTGATGACCTGAACTTTACAAGACCAAAATTAAAGCTGAGTGAGGAGAAGATGAAGGAGATACAGCGAAGGATCAAGGAGGCTTTATAAGCTCTTTTTTACCCTACCTGCGTTACGCTCCATGCCTGTGGCTTATCTGCAAATAATGCTTTTGTTCTTGCCCATGTATCTTTAAAAAATTCTGAAAAGCGGTAATGGTTTAGATGTTCTTCGCTGTCCCAGATGCTGTAGGTGAAAAAAATATTCTTGTCGTGTGCATCCTGCCATAGTTCCAGGTGATTGCAGCCTGCAAATTCTTTTATCAGGTGTTTTCGCTCTTCAAATAGTTTTTGAAATTCTTTTACTGCATCCCAGCGAAAACTCATTTGTACAAGGCGTATGATCATTCGAAGAAGATTTTTATGGTATAATAAATATTGCTTTCACCGCTGAGACGCAGGCCAAACAGCCCTGCTGCTTTACTGCGGTTAAGGGCTATTTCCATATATCCGTTGGAATTGAACCTGCATAGTTTCTCACCCTCGCGCACATCATTGTAATGCCTGCTGATCTCTGTTATTTCTTCATCGCGCATAAATTGTATGCGAAAGTGCCTGCCATTCCTGAATTGGTGAAACTGCTGCTCTGTAATATTGATGATGACATTTTCATACCGGTCTATATGTATTACCTGGCACTCTACGTGGTCTGGCTTAATAAGTGGCTGGAAGTTTTTGGTAAGATTTTTCAGTTCATATACTTCCAGTTTCAGTTCGGCAGCTTTTTTTGTTTGCAGTTCTTTTACCAATTCTGCTATCCGCCTCATCCAGTCTTTAAAAATGCCGGGGGCTTTCAGTTCATAGCAATTCCATACCTTTTCAATATCTGTTCCGAATGCGATTGATAAAAGACCATTGTCCGGGCTGAGAAAATAATGGCCATCTTTCTCAGCTAAAAGCAACCTGGGCGTCTTTTCTGAAAAAATATCAAGAAGTATGACATGGCAGGAGCCTGGAGGAAAGTTGCGGTAGGCAGAAACAAGCAGGTATGCGGCCTGTTGTAAATGAAAAGGTTCTGTAAGGTGAGATATATCAACAATAGGCAATGTAGGGCCCTGCTGCAGCAAAATGCCCTTTACAGATGCTACGGAAGCATCCTGAAGGCCAAAATCTGAGAGTAAGGTAACGCATGCCATGAGTAAACAAATGTACTTTGCAAATAGGGTATGGCAAAGTTTGAAAAGGATTGATCGGCTAAATTACCCGATAATACTGCTCCAGGTCTAAAATATTTAAAGAATCTGTCCGTTATAAAAAGGGTTCCTTATTTTTACAGGATTAGCAAACGGATACATGCAGTTCAGGCTTTCACATTTCATTATATTTATTATTATAGGGATCACTATTTTAAGTGCATCTTGTAAAAAACAAATACAAACCCTTAATACGGGTGGTAATTTATCCTTTTCAACAGATACCCTCACTTTCGATACGGTGTTTACCAGCTTAGGTAGTTTTACCACATGGTTGAAAATTTACAATCCCAATTCAGAACAGGTAAGTATCGGTTCCATCAGGATGCTGCACGGCAGCAGTACTTATTTTCGCCTGAATATAGACGGCGCGGCTGGAAACACTGCCACTAATGTAAAAATTGCGCCTAACGACAGCATCTACGTATTTGCAACAGTACTCGTAGATCCCACTAATACAGCTACGCCCTTTTTAATAAGCGACAGTCTTGTCGCGACACTCAATGGAAAGGATTATTATGTTCCATTCGAGGCTTATGGACAAAATGCCCATTATTTTGTGGGCGACACCCTGGATACGCAAACCTGGATACCGGACTTGCCTTATGTAATTATACATAGCGCAGAGGTGAATCCCGGTCAAACCCTAACCATCAAGCCTGGGTGCCATATTTATATGCACCAGGACTCAAGACTGATAGTTGCGGGTACCTTAATAGCGAAAGGCACAAACACGGATACCATTGTTTTCCAGGGAGACAGGCTGGACAGGGCTTATTTTGGATACCAGGGCTACCCCGGCGAATGGGGTGGGCTTTATTTCACTCCGTATAGCCAGGGCAGTGTATTGGACTACGTCAATTTGGAGAACGGGGGAAATTCAGCTTTGAATGCACCGGCTGCCGTTATAGAAACAGTGCTGGATTCTGTAAACGATCATAATCATCCGCAATTGACAATTATGCACAGCCTGATACAGAATTCTTTGGGTGATGGCATATTTAATTATGCGGGTACGGTTGTTGCAAGCAATTGCCTTATTAATACCTGTGGCGGCTGGTGCTTTGATAACCAGTACGGAGGTTTTGACTCTCTTGTCAATTGCACTTTTGTATGTTACGGAACCGATAAGGTGGACCATACCCAATATGGCACCGGGCTGATAGTGAATTATTATGTAGACGCCAATTACAACCATATTCCCAACAACCTCAACGCCGTGATGCGTAACTGCATCGTTTATGGCTCATTGGAGAATGAACTGATCTGCGATTATGCGAGTGGAGCTGCCTCCAATTTAACTATAGATCATTGTTTTATTAAGGCAGATAGTATAGCAAGCTTTGTAAACAATCAGCATAATATTTTAAGTAAAGATCCGCAATTTGTTAATTCCGCTACCTGGGATTATCATCTTAAAGCAGGCTCTCCCGCTATTGGCGCGGGGGTGATAACTGTGCCTCCTCTGAGTGATGATCTGGAAGGCAATTCCCGCTCTCAAAGCGCAGGCTATGATGTGGGTTGTTATATATACAAGTAATGAATCGTTTTGCTGAATCCTAAGAACTACTACCTACAAAAGCACGAAAATTGGGTAATGTCAGGTGCAACCATGGTGTAAATGACTCAGGCACGGCCTTCATCATTTTTTCCAGGTTATCGATAGTAATGTATTGGTAGTCCTGCACCTCTTCTTTATTTATTTCAATAGCTCCATTATAATGTCCTAAAAAAATGTGGTCATATTCATTCTCAATAAGTTCATTACCGACCTCCGCCTTATATCTTAATGTAAAAATAGATTCCAGTTCGCAATCAAATCCCATCTCTTCCTGCAAACGTCTGTGTGCAGCAGCTATAGTGCTTTCTGCAGGCTTAGGATGTGAACAGCAGGTATTGCTCCACAGCCCGCCTGAATGGTATTTTTCCTCTGCTCTTTGCTGCAGCAGTAATTCGTTTTTATCATTCATTACAAAAACAGAAATTGCCCTGTGCAATGCCCCGCTTTTATGGGCTTCCATTTTGCCCATAGTGCCCAGCCACTCATCACGTTCGTTTACAATTATTACTTCATCTTTATTAGGCGCCATTGCTTTTTATTTATAAAGTATTGCAAGTTATGGGCTTAATGTGAAATAAATCAAAATCGGGGCATAGAGATTATATTATTTTGTATGAGGCTATGTGCAATTAACATGACCCTTATACTTTGTTTTATGAAAATTAAGTAAATTTGTGAAAAGGGGTAAATATGACTAATGCAGTAATAAGGCAACAATTGCACCAGTATATAGATGTTGCTGATGACAGGAAAATTGAAGCGATTTATAACCTTGTTAGAAGTGATATGGGTAATGCAAAATATACTCCGGAAGAACTGGAAAAGTTTTATAGTACGCTGGAAAAATATTTGAAGGGAGAAATGCCGGTATTTGCTACTGAGGATGCGCATGATTATGTAAGGCAAAACAAAAAAAAGTAAATGAAGTTTAAAATAGCAGTCTCACTTATTGCACGAGAAGAGACTCTGGAGGCTGTTATTTATTATGAAGATATACGTTTAGGGCTAGGGGAAGATTTTTTGGAAGATCTGGATGAGCGTTACATAGCAATTTCCGAAAACCCTTATGCATATAGTTATACTGACAATAAATGTATTTTAAGAGATGTTAGCCTTAACCGTTTTCCATACGTCGTGATTTACAAGATACAGCCTGAAAATATTGTAATTATTTCAGTTCATAATACCCATAAGAAAATTACAGAATAATCCTATTTTCCGAAATGGACAAGGCCCTAAAACGATTGCTGGATGATAAAGTAAAACTATACAACCAGCCTTCATTCATAGCAAAAGACCCCATATCCATACCGCATAGTTTCACAAAAAAACAAGATATAGAAATAGCAGGTTTATTTGCAGCAGTACTTGCCTGGGGCAACAGAACCACCATCATCAATAATTGCCGAAAGCTAATGCTATGGATGGACAATGCCCCCCATGATTTTATCCTGCACCATAAAGACACGGATCTGAAAGGGTTTCTTTCATTCGCGCATCGTACCTTCAATGCCACCGACCTCTTATATTTTATAGAATTTCTGCAATACCACTATAAAACGCATCCGTCACTTGAAGATGCATTTGTCCCTGCGAAAATATATAAACAGGATACGGTTGAACAAGCCCTCATACATTTTCACAATTACTTTTTCTCAATAGAGCACCCGGAACGCACTAAAAAACATATCTCTACCCCAGAGCACAAGTCAGCCTGCAAACGCATCAATATGTATCTGCGATGGATGGTGCGTAAAGACACACATGGTGTAGATTTTGGTATCTGGAAGAAGATAAAACCATATCAACTCATCTGCCCTCTTGATGTACATGTTGCCCGCGTTGCCCAACGTTTGGGTTTGCTGGATAATACCAACTCCAACTGGCAAAACGCTTTGCAACTCAC
>CAIYVS010000162.1 GCA_903929655.1 uncultured Bacteroidota bacterium
AATTTTAATGCTTACAATGTTAGTATAATAAATGGAAATATAGTAGGAAATGTTTGGGGCAATAATAGTTTAACGTTTAATGCAATCCCAGGTTACTTGATAGATTCCATAGAATTCTATCAAACTCATAGCGGTTCTGGCTGGATTTATGATTTATATTTTACTAATTACTGCCCCGGATCTGTAATAGCATCAGCGAGCTACGATACGGTTTGTGCAAGCGATACTTTGGATTTATATGCATCTGCAACATTGGTATCCAATGCTGCAACTTATAGCTGGACTGGTCCACAGGGATTTTCATCAAGCTTGCAAAATCCTGTTTTACTAAATTTTAGTTCCCAAAATGCAGGTAATTATCACATTATTGTAACAGATACCGGGGGATGCACGTATAATTCGTCAGCTTCCATTTCTATGTTTAATAATGTTGTAATCACACCTGTTAATAATGGGCCGCTATGTTCCGGAGATACTTTGCGTCTTAGTGTTAATACAATAAACGGCGCCACTTATCAGTGGTCTGGACCCAACAATTTTTATTCTGTTACTCAAAACCCTTCATTGCAGCCATTTTTACAGGCTGATACCGGAGATTATTTTGTTACTGTTACCGCAAATACTTGTTCCTATACCTCTTTGCCAACTCATGTCAGTACTAACTTTCTTTCTCTAAGTGCCTCATCCAATAGTCCCTTGTGTTCTGGTGACACTTTATATCTTACAGCCGGCAACATTAATGGAGCAAGCTATCAATGGACAGGTCCCAACGGTTTTTCCTCTACATTACGTAATTCATTTATTCCATCAGCTGTTATTACAGATACAGGTAATTATCAGGTAAAAGCAACAATAAATAATTGTATTGATTCTGTTATTACACACGTCATGTTGTATGATCCTGGCATTCCTTTTGCCGTTAGTAATGATCCTATATGTGCAGGTGATTCCTTAAAGTTTAGTTCGAGTTCTACGAGCGCTGGAGTAAGTTATAGCTGGACAGGCCCTAATAGTTTTTCTTCTTCCTTACAGAATCCAGCTATTGCAAATGCTCAGGCAATTAACGTTGGGCCATATACAGTTACGGTATCCCTTAACGGATGTAGCAGTTCAGCCAGTACTACAGTTGTTATTAACCCTGTTTCAGGGCCTCTCGGGATTTCTATAAGCGTTAACCCGAGCGATACGATATGTGCGGGGGATAATATTACCCTTACAGCTACTTCTACTAATTCGGGTACCGCAGCTACCTACCAATGGAAAAGAAACGGAGTAAACATCAGCGGTGCTACAAGTGCCGCTTTTATAACCGCTTTTGTGGGCAGCGGGGATACCATTAATTGTGAAGTAACAAGGAATGCCTCCTGCCAGGCCATAGATACTGCTATCAGCAATACGATACAAATGCATGTGATCTCTTTACCTCCTCCTGCTGTTACAGTAGGGGTTTATCCGGCACATTATGCTCCCGGTGATACTGTGACTTTTTCCGGGCACGTGTCCAATGGGAATACCGGTCTTAGTTATCAATGGATGAAAAACGGGCTGAAGATAGCAGGAGCGCATTTTAGCACCTATACCAGTTCTAATCTGAGTATGGGGGATACAATTTGTCAATAGTATATAGTTCTGTACGCTGTACCGAACCGGATTCTACCATAGCATGTGTTGAGCTGACAACGGGAGTAAATAGTTTGCAGAATTCAGTTAGCAATTTGCAGATTTATCCAAATCCCAACACCGGAACCTTTACTGTTTCCGGAACCAATTTTAGCGATGATGTTAGAATTGAGATTTTCAATGAAATGGGACAAGTGGTTTATAATGAAGATGTAAAGACAAAAAGTGGTATATTGAATCAACAGATAGCGTTAGAGGGGCATCCGGCGCCGAAGGACAAC
>CAIYVS010000163.1 GCA_903929655.1 uncultured Bacteroidota bacterium
AACTATGTCCTTTTTCAAGAGACATAATAATGGCCAAATATCGCAATCAAGTAGAAAAAATGTTAAAAAAGATTAGCAGAGATAGAGAAAAATACCTTTAAAAGTTTTACAGTAAAATGAGCGCATAAGCAAAGAGTTTTATTATAAGACGCGAAAATGCAAAACATTACTAAAAGATTATATTACATTTTGACGAAAGCCTTTCATCATTGACAAAAGCGCCTATTTTATATGCACTGCGCCCTCTCCATAGTAATAAGGGAAAAGAAAGATGTCTATTGTTTTTCTATCGTTGCCGACTGATATATATCATTCTTTTATACACTTTTTTTATTTTATTTTGTTACAATATACCATATAAATAGAAAATCACTCCAATGAACGATAAAATAAGAAACATGAACAGTCAAACGTCTGCTATTTACGGCATGGCCTTTATTGGCGCCCTTATCTATTTTATGCAACACGCCACCAGTTTCGGCACCGGTGTCCTAGGATTTTTTAAAGCCCTGGTCTGGCCTGCTGTACTGGTTTATAAATTGCTGGAGTTTTTGAAGATGTAAAACCAATAAAATGGATAAGACCATCGCAAAGCTGGGTTTCTATTCCGCCTTAATATCATTCATCGCAGCCCTTGGGTATTGTATTGTACAGGTATTACAGGTTTTAGGCTTCATTACCTATCCGCAGGATGCTATTCTTATTTATGCATTTTCTCTTGGCATTGCAACGCCATTTATGCTGGCAATACTGGCACTTCACTATACTGTTCCAGGCACTAAAAAGATATGGAGCCACGCAGGCCTGCTCTTTGCGCTAATGTATGCAACATATGTTACGCTTATGTACGGAGTGCAATTAGCTACAGTTATTCCGGCTTCACCACTTAAGCTGGGAAACGATGTCTTAACCGTTACCCCACACTCCCTTTTCTGGACCATTGATGCTCTTGGGTATATTTGCATGGGGCTGGCCACATTATTTGCAGCACCCGCATTTGCCAGGGATGGTATAGAAGGCTGGACCAGGAAATTTTTTATTGCAAATGGCCTCATGATACCTTTTATAAGCATAGCTTATTTTTATCCTCATTTTTCCATTGTCATACTATTTTTAGGCGCTCCATGGATGATAACCGCTCCAGGTTCAATTCTGTTGCTGGCATTATTTTTTAAGAAAAGGATGTGACCATAATATTAATCCCAAAACCTTTCAACTTACCAACCTATCAACAAATCAAATACCTTTGCATATCTGCATATGGGTACATCTGTTTTTTTAATAACGCCGCCGTTTACACAGCTCAATACTCCCTACCCTGCCACCGCATACCTGAAAGGTTTTTTGAACACTAAAAACATTAGCTCATTTCAGGCCGACCTGGGCATTGAGGCTACCCTGGCACTATTTTCAAAACAGGGCCTGATCTCACTTTTTGCAGAAATAGATAAGAACCCAAAAGAACATAGCGACAACATCAAAAGGATCATAGCCCTGAAAGACGACTATATCCACACCATAGATTCCACCATCCTCTTTTTACAAGGCAAAGACCCCACCCTTGCGCACCTTATCTGCAAAAGAAATTTTTTACCCGAGGCCAGTCGCTTTGCTCAGATAGACGACCTTATTTGGGCTTTTGGCAGCATGGGCACACAGGACAAGGCCAAGCACCTCGCCACCATGTATCTCGAAGATCTCGCCGATCTCATTACCAACTGCGTGGACGAACATTTTGGCCTCAGCCGCTATGCCGAGCGCATGGGCCGCTCAGCCAATAGTTTTGATGAACTCTACAATTCCCTGCAACAGGATTATACTTACATAGATACCGTCCTCCTCAACATCCTGTCTCAACGCATGGCTGTCATACAGCCTGCCTTGCTTGCTATATCAGTACCCTTTCCCGGCAATCTCTATATGGCATTCCGCTGTGCGCAATGGACAAAGAAACATTATCCGGCAGTGAAAGTAGCAATGGGTGGCGGATTCCCTAATACAGAGCTCCGTTCTCTCTCCGATCCCCGTGTTTTTGAATTTTTCGATTTCATAACACTTGATGACGGTGAGGCCCCGCTTGAAAATTTAGTACGACATATAGAAGGCAAAATACCTGTCGAAGAACTCAAGCGCACCTTCTCTTTACAGAACGGCACGGTAATATACATTAACAATAAAGCCTGCAGCGATTATAAACAAGGGCAAGTAGGCACACCCGATTATTCCGACCTCTGGCTGGACAAATATATTTCTGCTATCGAGGTTGCCAACCCTATGCACAGTCTCTGGAGTGATGGGCGCTGGAATAAACTTACTATGGCGCATGGCTGCTATTGGGGCAAATGCACCTTCTGCGATATCTCCCTCGATTATATCCAACTTTATGAACCCCTCACTGCTCAAATCCTCTGCGACCGCATAGAAGAGATCATAGCACAGACAGGGCAAACAGGATTTCATTTTGTGGATGAAGCTGCCCCGCCCGCGCTGATGCGGGCATTGGCTTTAGAGATCATCCGTCGTAAAATAAAAATCTCCTGGTGGACCAATATCCGCTTCGAGAAAAGTTTTACACGCGATCTTTGCCTGCTCCTGAAAGCCAGCGGCTGCATTGCAGTGTCCGGCGGTCTCGAAGTCGCATCAGACCGTTTGTTAGAACTGATACAAAAAGGTATTACTGTTGCGCAGGTGGCAAGAGTGAATAAACATTTCACAGAAGCGGGCATCATGGTGCATGCCTACCTCATGTATGGCTTCCCCACCCAAACTGCACAGGAGACTATCGACTCCCTGGAGATGGTGCGCCAGATGTTCGAAACCGGCATCCTGCAATCCGCCTTCTGGCACCAGTTCGCCATGACGGCCCATAGCCCTGTGGGCATGAACCCTGAAAAATTCGGAGTAAAAAGAGTAACAGAACTTACAGGCACATTTGCCAATAATGACCTGGAACATAAAGACCCCAAAGGCGCCGACCACGAAACATTTTCAGAAGGCCTCAAAAAGTCCCTGCTCAACTATATGCACCATGCCTGTTTCGATTTCCCCCTGCAGAAATGGTTCGAGTTCAAAGTGCCTAAAACAAGCATACCACCTGACTATATACAAAAGATACTGGAAGAAGGGGAATACTCCGCCACAGCACCCAACACAAAAATTATCTGGCTGGGAGAACAACCCACTATCGAACATTTCACCAAATCAAAAAAAGGCAATCATTGGGAAATGACATCCCTCACCTTCCAAAGCCTCCGCGAGACCACCAGCATAAAAGTGGACAAATCCCAGGGCATTTGGCTGACAGATATACTGCAAAAATTATCCATCCACAACCCCAAAACCTATACACGTCAGGAAATAAAAACCTCCTACGAAGCCACCGGACTTGAAGATTTTGAATTGTTTTGGGATAATAAACCTGTGAATACTTTGTGCAGGTTTGGGCTGTTGGGAGTGTAGGTGGATAGCTTGGCCTCATCGGCTGATATTCTACATTATACTTCCGTCCTTATTAAAGAATTTTAAATCACCTGTAATGACATCCTTTAATATCGCCTTTGCAATTTCGCTGCCGTCCATTATAAGTTGTTGAGTAGCAACAGAAATATCGTATTCAAATTGGATGCCTAAAATTTTAATTGTTCCTAAATCATTGAAATCAAAAAAACCATTTTCAAATTTATATACGTAGATTAAATTTTGTGCTACAGCTCCATCATAAACTGGCAATTCTTCTTGTAACTGGAAAAAATTCTTAACCAAATTACCTACATTATCTTTAACCCACATTTCATCGCTCTTTCCACTAGCAGTGTATTTAAACCCCTGGTTTACTGGCACCGTTATATTTTCCTTCACCCATTCTTCATCTACAACTATTCTAATTCCTTTCACATTTACAGAAACCATGTTAATAATAGTGTGAATTGTTTTTACTCTTCCCTTCCAATCATCATCTGTCGGTTCTCTCAGCTCTTTTAAATTTATGCCGTAATGCTCTGCATATATTTTTGCTCCTTCTTGAAACCCTTTTTTGGTTACAATGACTCCATTTATATTACCTATATCAGTTAATACTCCATAAAAACTTGTTACCGCGCTTTTTGAAACTGGCCTATTATAGTTTTTACATTCAATTGCAACTTTATGCCGTATACCAGCAAGTTCATATTCCCAATAAACATCAATTTGATGTTTGTAGGCCTTGCCTCTAATTGTAACGTTATGTTTGACATTGATATTCATTATACCATCAGCCAC
>CAIYVS010000164.1 GCA_903929655.1 uncultured Bacteroidota bacterium
ACCCATTAAATCCAACGGAGACTGATGAGTTTACAAATAAGCGTGATGTATATGCTGCCAATTCTTCTAATACTTTTCCTCTTGCTGCAAATTATATGATGAAGGCGGGTGTACGCGATGAATACACCAATAATATGGCTTATTTTTCTGCAAGCCCCGGAACCGGGGTTCCTTCTTATAATTCGTTCATACCAAGCCTGACAATCTCTCATAATTTAAACAAAAATCAAACTTTAAAAATTACTTACAGCAGACGTATACAAAGGCCAAGGTATAATGACCTTAACCCTTTTATTAACGCGAGCGACCCCAGCAATGTATCTGCTGGTAATCCCGGGCTTGTGCCTGAAAGAACACAATATGGCGAGCTGTCTTACTATCGTTTCTTTAACAAGGGCGGGTCTTTACTGATAACTGCCTTCTACCGATATACTGAAGACGATGAACAACATTATATCAGCCGGGATTCCATATTGGTTGTGGGGAATACAACTTATACCGATGTAACTGTAAATACAAATATGAATGTAGGTGTACAGCAAACTACAGGTATTCATATATATGGATCTGTACCTGTGACATCCCAACTGGAACTAAGGGGAAATGTAAATGTGTTTGACAAATACATCATGAGCAAGATAGACCCAGGCAGCAGTATCAGCAGCATCAATTACAGGGCAAACTTAAATGCCAGTTACCAATTGAACAAGGATATTGTACTCGAGTTTTTTGGCAATTTTAATTCTGCACATACGGAGATACAGGGCACTTTCCCATCTTTTACAACATATAGTTTTGCTGTAAGAAAATTGTTTTGGAACAAAAAAGGAAGTATCGCTTTTACTACGACCAATCCTTTCGCCGAGTATGTGGACCAGAAAACAAATATTAGTGGCGCAGGTTTTACATTGCAAAGCAATACTCAATTACCAACAAGAACCTTTGGACTGAATTTCAGCTACAGGTTTGGGAAAATGGAGTATAAGGAGAAGAAAGAAGACCACGCGGAACAAAACGATGAAGAAAGCTAGCAGTTGTAACGCTGCAACCGGTACAGATGATCTCCTAATATGCATACTTATGAATGAGTATGCACTTTAAAAGTTATAAATATTGTGTAAAAGAAACAGGTATAGACCAAATAAGATTTTAAAGTCTTAATTTTATTAGCAAAATAAGGACAAAATGAAAGCTGTTTTAGGGATAGTGTTTGTGATATGTATGCCACTTTTATCTTTTGCTACACAACAGTTGGGATGGGCCAGCTATTTTGGCGGCACAAGCGATGAATATGGATTTTCTGTAGCCTGTGACAAATCCGGAAACGTATATATAAGCGGAAATGCAACCAGTTCATCTCATATTGCAAGTATTGGTGCATACCAGGCCACATACGGCGGTATAGGTGATGCCTTTCTTGCAAAATTCAACAGTTCGGGCACTTTGCAATGGGCTACTTATTTTGGTGGCGGGGGTATAGACCAGGCCAATAGTATTGCGTGCGACACATCGGGGAATGTTTATATTACCGGTTATACCAACAGTACAACTGGTATTGCCACAGCGCAGGCATACCAGGCTACTAAAGGAGGCTCCAGCACCGACCGTGATGCATTCCTTGCAAAATTCAGTTCTTCCGGCAATTTATTATGGGCTACTTATTTTGGTGGCGGCAGTGACGATGAAGCTGAGGGCGTGAGTTGCGATGTATATGGCAATGTGTATATAACAGGGATGACCCAAAGCACAAGTGGAATTGCAACATCAGGCAGCTACCAATCCAGTATGGGTGGTGCGCAGGATGTTTTTGTTGCAAAATTTAATGGGAACGGGCAAATTAAATGGGCGAGCTATTATGGCGGGACTTATGCTGAAAAGGGGGATGCCATTGCCTGTGACGGAGCCGGAAATGTATTTATTACAGGTTATACATTGAGCGCTAACGGCATAGCAACAACAGGAGCATATCAAACTACCGAGGGTAGCCCAAATGCGAAGGACGCTTTTCTTGCAAGGTTTGATAGTACAGGAGCTTTACAATGGGGTACCTATTTTGGCGGCACCTTACTGGACGAAGGGTTTTCGGTGGCTTGTGATGCTTCCGGGAATGTGTACATGGGCGGTGAAACTGCCAACAATGGCTTATCTACTTCAAATAGTTACCAGACAAGTTTAGCAGGAAGCCAGGATGGCTACCTGGCCAAATTCGATTCATCGGGTACGATACAATGGAGCACCTATTATGGTGGTTCAGGTTTAGATGAGATCAATGCTGTTGCAACAGACTCGTCTGGAAATGTGTTTATTGGCGGTTCAACTCAAAGTTCATCAGGTGTCACGACTGCAGGCTGTTACCAAAGCAGTCTTTCGGGTGGCGGTGATGGATATGTGGCAAAATTCAATGCATTGGGACAGCGCCAATGGGGCAGTTATTATGGCGGCAACAACGGGCTGGATTATGTCATGAGTTTGAGTTGTGATCATATGGGAGCAGTTTTCCTTACGGGCTATACTGCCAGCAGCAGTGGCATTGCAACTGTGAACAGTCACCAGGACAGTATTTTAACAGGTGGCTATTCTGCATTTTTAGCCAAATTTTCTGCTGATACTTCGGTTAAAATTAACCAGGCTTTTACTGATACCGCATTGTGTACAAACACAAGTTTCAGTTTGAATTATAGTGTGAGTAATAATTTTTATGCCGGCAATACTTTTACGGTACAGTTGTCTGACGGATCGGGGGATTTTTCTACTCCTGTAACTATAGGTAGTATAAGTGCGGTGTCTTCCGGAACCATAAATTGTACGATTCCGGCTACTAGTACATCCGGCACGGCATACCGGGTGCGTATTCTGGCAAGCAGCCCGACAAATATCTCGGACGATGACGGATTCAACATTTCTATTAATACAAGTGCTCCGGCCTCGGTTACTATCAGTTCTGTTCCGGCAATTCCGGTGAACGGGCAACCTGCAGTTTTTACTGCTATTGTAACGAACGGCGGTACGGCCCCGACTTATCAATGGAGGGTAAATGGTGTGAACATAGCTGGTGCAACAAGCAACCCATATACGAACATCTTTGCATTTAACGATCAGATCAGTGTTTTTATTCACAGCAACCGGACCTGCACATCTCCGGATACGGTTGTCAGCAATAATGAAACTGTTAGCCTGGGTATTGATAATATAAGCGGAGCATCAGATAATATTGCTGTGTTCCCGAATCCTAATAGCGGCGTATTTGCAATAAGAGGCGCTGTTGACAATGGAAATTATTCTATAGAGGTATTTAATGTAAGCGGGCAAATGGTTTATGGCAAGAGATTGAATATTGTGAACAGGCTGATGGAAACCCAGATTGAAACGGCTATTCCTGCCGGAATATATAGCCTGCAAATTAAAGGTGATAAAGGCAATACTTACTTAAAGAAAATAGTGATCAACCAATAGATGAAATTCCTTCCGGTGACCTAAATAATCTTCCAGTTACGGCTGGAGATTATTTTAATTTACTAATTTTCATAAAAATTATTTAGTACCCCTTATATTCTGACACACTATGCTTGCTAAAAAAATGCGTATAAAAGAAGGGACATGCATTGTTGCATTGCATGCACCTAAGGATTATAAACAAACTTTGGGTGAACTGCCGGAAAATGTAAGTATTAAGAACAAGCTTGCACCCAAAAATGATTTTGTGCATTTGTTTGTTAAGAATAAGGCTGAACTGGAAGAAGATATATTTAAGGTATGTGAAACAATTAATCCCGGTGGAATGGTATGGATATCTTATCCCAAGGGCAGCTCTGGTATGCAAACTGATCTGACGCGGGATAAAGGATGGGATTGCCTTAAAAAACTGGATATGCAATGGTTATCACTCATTTCATTTGACGATAAATGGAGTGCTTTTTTAATGAAAAACAGTCCTTCTAAAAAAGAGAACAAAAGCTCCGAAGCATATCACAGCAGCTCCAGCCAATATGCAGATCCCATAACTAAAACTGTGATCGTTCCTGAGGATCTAAATGTAATTTTTACAAAAAATAAAAAGGCTGCGACAATCTTTAATAAACTGAGTTACAGTTGCCGGAAAGAATATGTTTTGTGGATCGTTTCTGCAAAACAGGAACAAACGAGAAAAGACCGTTTGAACAAAACCGTTCAAAAATTAATGGATGGGAAAAAGAACCCAGCTGAGAAATAGTAAATATACCCAACGTTTTTCGGAATTATGTAGTCTCTATAAGATAAGAATGTCCTACCCTTCATAATGTTTTATACGAAACAATTATTTACAATGCAACTATATAGTAATTCGTTTATTACCGGCTGAGATAATCGGATGCAATGGCTAAAAAATTTATCTCAAGCTCTTATGAAACTAAGGATTGCAGGGAAAGG
>CAIYVS010000165.1 GCA_903929655.1 uncultured Bacteroidota bacterium
ATAATTAGCCAGATGCTATCTACTGCGCCGCATCCCTGAAATCTCTTCGCCGCATTAATTTCAGGTCCTGCAAAGTGCTTGCTTTTACATTCAGGGTAAAATTATAGCTCTTCCTCGGGCCGAAAGGAATAGCCTGCAGGTGCATTTGCCAGCAATGCAGATCACGGTAAATGTCTATAGAAGTAATGCCTAATTCTTTGGTGGTGAAATTATAACTGCTGCTAAAAGTCAGTTTCCAGCGCTCGGTTAAATTACAGTCGCCCTGGAAGGTGATATTATGGCTCAGGACGGTAGTATCCCTGTAATAGCCCAGCCAACTATTGTTCATGCTCAGGGCATAGCTAAAATTGATGCTCCAGGGTATATTCAGGTCCACGTAATCATTATATCCTGCATTGCGCACTATCCTGTTATACTCTTCGCTGTTGCTTGGATTTTTAGCACTGTTAAGTGGTTTGGAATGAAAGTTAGACCCTAAGGCCAGGCTGGCATTTTTAAATCTTGCTAAGCCTGTTCCCTGGTCCCATACAGTCTCCCGCAGCCGCTGCCCTGTAGCATAATCCAATGCATAAGCATCATAATCGGCATTGGCGCTGATGTTTACTTTGTCCATTACATTGGTCCTGAAACTCATGGTAAGATCGCTCCATTGAAAAGAGTCTACTGCAGCATTATATGCCGTATTAATACTGAAACCATCTATAAGCGTTACGTTCTTATAGCCTGTTACTGTATCTTTAGATGAGCGCACCTTTATTTGCAGGTTATTATTCAGGGCCATACTCATCAAGCCCTGTTTACCGCTGGGCGGGTAACCTATTATAGAGTTTTGGTATGGCGACATAGTCGCAAAACGATATGAATCGATCTGGGCCTGGTAATAATAATTAAACGGCGAGTTCGCAAAATCTGGCCGGTAGGTAAACCCAACACTAGGCGTCATCACATGGCGAATACCCTTAAGGCGCCCCGACTTAAAGGTTTTCATACCATAGATACGCGTGGAGAATTGCACACCTGCATTAAAATCCCTGCTGGCATAAAAACCCTGCTGGTCTGCAATAGTATCTATCCTGTCAAGTGCCTGGTCAAAACCCTGGTAGATCCTGCGGGTATTCCAGTATTCATTATAATTGACACTAAAGGACATATTGATAAACCTTAAAACTGTATAGGACGCGCTGATAGGAATAGAATGATGCACGCCATTCTGAAATTGTTTCATGTCCAGCGTATTGAAACTAAAGGCGCTGTCATAGAATGTGGTCCTGTTCTGCATATCCAGTGTGTAACTGGTAGTTATTTTATCATACCAATGTGTGCCTATCCTCTTTTTACTCTGAAAAGGATTGATCTGTGTGACGTGAAAATTGAGTGAAGGCAAAGTAACATTCACCTGCCTTGTTTGGGTATTCTGGTTATGCAATGCACTTACAGTAAGGCTAAACGGCGTGCCTATCCAGTTTTTAGAGTATGAGATATTAGATGAAAGCTGGTTTTGCAATATCTGGTTGGGGTCATAACTATTATTGGAATAGTAGGTTGATGTACCCGCATTTACCGACACATTAAAATTCTCGCCGGGCTTTGCCTTAGGATCTGTGGAATGTGTCCACCTCAAAATAAAATCATTTGTTGTTGTTGCGCCGGGCTCAAAATTCTCACCTGTCTTATTGCTTGCATAGGATACAAAAACATTACCGTGGTAATGATAAATATCAGAGTAATTACTTAAGCCACTAAGCAGATAAGAACCCTTGGTATAAATATTACTCTGCATCAGCAGGTCTGCATGATCGTTCAGGTAAAAATAATAACCTCCGCCGGTAAGCCCCAGTCCACGGGCTTCCTCCACAGTATATGCAGGCAATACAAAACCTGATTTTTGAGTTTGCGAAACCGGGAATAATCCGAAGGGAAGGAATAAAGGGGTTGGCACACCTTCTATCATAATATTTGCAGGCCCGCAGGCGATGATATGCCCCGGAATTACTTTTACTTTTCTGGCAACAATACCGAAATGGGGCGTATCTAATGCGCAGGTAGTGTAAACGCTCTTATATGCATATACAGACTGGTCTGGATTTCGTTTCACCTGTTTGCTGAACATATACCCTTCGCCATACTGCGTCCGCACATTATGTACCTTGGCACGTTTACTTTTAAAATTATAAAGTAGGGAATCGTAAGTAAATTTTTCCTTGCCCTGGGCAAAGGCAGGCCTTTCCTTTATATTTCCGGATGTATCTATACTTGGCAAGGCATCTACCAGGTTAGATGATTGGTCATAAATAATTTTACCAGCGTTCAGTTGCATCTCCTGGTAATTCACCTGCGATTTGCCATATAAGTAAAACTTATTTTTTTTCATATCCATTACGGCAGAGTCTTCTGCTTCCGCCTTTACAACTGCCGGCAATGCGTCTTTCGATATCCTTATCCCAAGTGATGATTCGAGAGATTTGTTCTTTGAGGAGTCTGAACCAAGGCTATCGCCTGACAGACTGTCTTTACTCATTGATAAGGTGTCTACCCTTAAACTGTCTTTATGCAGGCTGTCCTTAAATGTTTTTAATGTATCACTTGCAGATGCGGACACAGATTGGCAATATCCACTATTTGTTATAGCTAACATAATTATCACCATATAAAAAATATGGAGACGCAAGCCTGCGATTTTTGAAATAATTTTGCCCTTTGAATTCATTAACGCGGCAAAAATACTTATTTGCCGTTTTATAGTTTGTATATTTAAACTTAGATTGTTGCTCACAATATGCGTATTACTCTTTTATCGTTCATAATTTTACTTGCAAGCAGCCCGTTCCTGGCTTTAGCTAACGGGAAAAAGATATCAAAAATTGTTTTAGATGCCGGACACGGAGGCCAGGACAACGGCGCGAAAGGTACATTTTCTTCTGAAAAAGACCTGACCCTGGATGTGGTATTAAAATTGGGAAAGATCATTTCTGACAGTATGAAAGATGTGCAGGTCATTTATACCCGCACTACAGACAGCTACCCTACTTTGGTTGACAGGCATGAAATAGCTAATAAATCGAATGCAGATATGTTTTTGTCTGTGCATGTTAATTCCACCGCTTATACCTATAGCAGGGTTTTCCAGGGATACCGGATGGTAAAAAAAGGGCATAAAAGAGTAAAACAACCTGTTTACAAAACTATACGCCATCATGAGACCAAAACCAATGGCGTAGAAACCTATGTTCTGGGGCTGCATCGCAACTCACAGAAAGAAGAGGCCATAGGCGAATATGGCGAAACTATCAGCGATGAACCCGGCTTATTGAATGAAAACGACCCCCAGACAGCAATTATCATTTCCCAATATTCCCAGGCCTTTCTTAGCCGCAGTGTGACTCTTGGCACCAAGATACAGCAACAGTTCAGTATGGAAGGCAGGCAGGACCTGGGGGTAAAACAAAAAGGCCTGGAAGTTCTTGCTGGCAGTGCCATGCCCGGCGTACTGGTTGAAATTGGATTTATCAACAATATAAGGGAGGAAACCTACCTTAATTCTGAAAAAGGCCAGTGGGAAGTTGCCATGGCTATTTACAGGGGCATTAAAGCATACAAAGCGGAAGCAGAGAAATAACAAAAAATACTATTTAAGTCATTGTTATGTTTAGTGACTATAAATGGATATATTGATGCCTGATTGGGAGCTGCAGAGCTCTATTTTAATGCGCGAACTTTAGGTTTTTCGCTTTGGAATTTAAAATGTTTCTTTTATCTTTAAGCTTTGTTAAAAACTTTTTGTGCTAATGAAAGCCTGTTTACTTAAAACTATTTGTCTATCTGCTATTGGCGTAATACTAGCTTTTTCTGCAGTTACATATACTTCTTGCTCCACAGATAAATGTCAGGCATTGGTATGCGCTTATGGTGGCATATGTAAAGATGGCACTTGTATATGCCCTTCGGGCTATGAGGGCGCTAATTGCCAGACAAGGACCCGCGACAGGTACTGGGGTATTTGGCAGGTAAATGAAATAGGAACAATTTCTACCCAAACTTCTTTTACGCTTGCAATAGATACTGATTATAGCGGAAATGCGATCAATGTAAGAATTAATAATTTTTACAACAGATACAAATTACCAACTACTGTTTTAGCCCAAGTAAAAGGCGATACCTTAACTATTCCTCAGCAGACTATGCCTAATGACGATGTAGTACAAGGCTGGGGATATTATCAGCACAATGGTAGCGTGTATGGACAGAATGGCAAGTTAGTTGTTTACTTTACCGTGGTAAATGCCCAGAATGTTACAGACGATTTTGGTGTCACTGCAGGCTCCCCCTCAATCTGGAACCAGAATTAATAAAAATCTTTTTATATACACCCCTTCAATTGTTTTGGAGGGGTTTTTCTTTTTTAGCCTTTGCTGACCGGGGTAGAAGCGTATTTTATATTGAGATTTGTTGCGCACCTACGGAGCGCACTTTGCTGTTCTTTTGAATGCTACAGACCTTTGGCCTCTATGAGGCCTTTTATGGCGGCAATGACGAATTTTATGTCTTCTATACAATAACTATTGTTCCTAGCGAAACATCGCAACACGTTAGGGATACTAATTGGTTTTGGAATGGGAGCAAAACCCGTCGCCAATTTTTATGGCTTTTGTCTCTCAG
>CAIYVS010000166.1 GCA_903929655.1 uncultured Bacteroidota bacterium
GCTATAATGGCCAAAGTTTCCATAGCCGAAGAAGAAAGCTTTTTAATATGCTTGTCGCCGTTTAGCTGCAGAACTGTTTTGTGATACGCTTTTTTGGTAAGGAACTGGTATCCGCCACCTATTTCCTTAAGTTGGAAAGGATAATAAGGTGCATCATATTTTTCACGAATAGCATCCAAGCAGGTAGCAATGCGTTCTGGCTCAACAGGAACTTCGAATGCCTGGCTTAATATTTCTGTCATTTCTATTTGTGTAAGCGGACGTTCGCTGGCAAAAATCAGCGCTTCTATATGCGGCATTAATTGTTCAATATCCATACTATCTTCCTTTTTCTGTTCACACCGAAATTAATGTTCCCTGACAAATATACCCTATAAAGAAATACACAGTTGTGGATAAATCGGGCTTATATTTTCCGGGAGTCCGGGTTAATAAATTGCATGCAAAATTACGTCATATACAACATGCAGCCTAAGGAAAAGACTGTGGAGAAGCTTATTTTAACAATATTTGGGCTAAAAGGATCCTTAAATATTACCCAATAACAATTGAGGGAATATACCTAGGAGAATTACCAGGAAACAGGTAAACACCAACATAAATTTATCTGTACCCGAAACCGGACTATTGAGCTCAGCCGCACCCTGCTTAAAATACATGGCTATAATAACCCGGAAATAATAGTATACGCTGATGGATGCCATCAACAAACCGAATATTACCAGCCATAATAATGAGCCCTGCTGAATAAGCGCCTGTAGCACATAATATTTCGCCATAAAGCCTGCTGTAAGTGGTATACCTGCCAAAGAGAAAAGAAATATGGTGCTTACAAAGGCCAGGAGGGGTTCTTTTTTTGCAAGGCCATTAAAACCATCATAAGTGTAGTCTTTCAGTTTCATCAGTACGGTGAATATGCCGATAGTTGCTATGCTATATGCTACTGCATAAATAATGATGCCTTGCCAGGCCACTGCATTAACCGCAAGAATAGCAAACAGCATAAAACCTGCCTGCGCAATGGAAGAATAAGCCAGCATACGTTTTACGCTTTGCTGGAAGACCGCTGTAAGATTACCTACCAACAAGGTAGCTGCCGTGATGATAGCCAATACAAATGTCCAATGGCTGCTAAGGCTGCCGAAGGAAACCTGGAACAAACGAAGGAATGCAAAGAAGGCTGCTGCCTTAACTATGGTAGCCATATAAGCTGTAAAAGCTGTAGGTGAACCATCGTAAACATCAGGCGTCCACATATGCATTGGGGCTGCAGAAACCTTGAAAGAGAACGCCATCATGATAAACAGGATACCCGCCAGGGCCAATGTATTGAGGTGGTCCGATTGCAGGAAACTGAAAGACACTATATTGAAGGATCCTGTTGCACCATATAACAAGGTAATACCCATGAGCAAAATACCTGTAGTGAAGGCACCCATCAGGAAATACTTGAGAGAAGCTTCACTGCTCTTCAGGTTACGCTTGTCGCTTCCTGCAAGAATGTATTGAGGAATAGACATGATCTCTATGCCAATAAATAAGATAAGCAGGTTATTGTAACACGATAACAGATAAACACCGCAGAGAATGAAAAAGATCAAAGCAAAATATTCGGCTACATGTTCGCCCACCTTTTGTATCTCCCTGCCTACCAGTAATACATACAGTAAAGTACAACCGGTCATGAGTGTATTGAACCAAAGCGCATAACGATCTATACGCAGCATATTATTAAAAAGGGACTCAGGAGCTAAGGAAGAAGTATTGGTAAGGTCCCAGATGTTTACGCCTAATAATATAACAAGCAGAATAGTAGCCAATGTTGTCAAAGGCTTTTTTTCTTTTGCCATTATCCCGGCAAACATCATAATTATACCTAGTATCGTTGTAGCAATAATTGCCTTCATTTAATTTAAAAGTTAGAATTCGAAGTTCAAAAAAATATTATCGTACTAATGCGGTCGCTATGCCTGAAGTAAGATCCAGTAAAGGTTTTGGATATACACCCAGAAAAACGATGAGTATTATTATTATTGAAAGTCCCAGGTACTCGTTAGCACTCAGGTCTTTTGCAATTTTCATTTTTACTTCATTTCCGTAAACTGTTTTTTGCAGCATATTCAATGTATACACCGCACCGAGTATGATCCCTAATCCAGCCACTACCATAAATGTAATGTGGTAAGGAGAATTAAACTGGAACAAACCATTGAACAACATAAACTCACCTATGAAACCATTCGTCAGCGGCAGGCCAATACTAGCCAGCGATATAATAACAAGGCAAATCGCTATAAGCGGTGCAGATGTTGCCATACCTCCCAGTTTTGTCATATCGCGTATACCCCAGCGGTTCTCTACTATGCTTACTACTACCCATAGGCCGGTGATCGTGATACCGTGATTGAACATCTGTATCATAACCCCATGCATACCCATATTTGTGTTTGCAAAGGCAGCAGCAGTCATCAGGCCCATGTGGGCAATGGATGAATACGCGATCATACGTTTGATGTCGGTCTGAACTATTGCAAGGCAGGAAGCGTATACAATACCAATAATGGAAAGAATAATAATCGTCTGAGACCAGAAAGCAACGCCCTGTGGCAATACCGGGAACAACCAACGCAATGTTGCATACAGACCCATCTTAACCATGAGTGCACTCAGAATGATGGTAACAGGAGTGGGCGATTGCTCATAAGTATCAGGCTGCCAGGTATGGAAAGGAAAAATCGGCATCTTAATGGCAAAAGCAATAAATATCAGCCAGAAGAGCCATTGTTGTTGAGAAGCAGGCAATGAAGAACCCGCACGCACAATATTAGACCATGAATAGCTGTTCAGGCCCGGAGTTTGCATTGACAGGTAGATCAGCCCGGACAGCATCATTAAGC
>CAIYVS010000167.1 GCA_903929655.1 uncultured Bacteroidota bacterium
AACGGCCACGCTCTTGAGACCAAGTGGCGAACTCTCCCTGCAGGGTCTTGTACGCGGTTTCTTTCTCGTCTTCGGTGATGTCAGAGTTCTGCTCGAACTCCTTAGCGAAGCTGTCAAGCCGGGCAGTAAGCTCGCGGCCCTTCTCATCCAACTTAGTGGACATATTAAATTATTATTCCTTTACGCTATTTGGGTAGTTGCGCCATCATCTGCATAAGCTGCAGGGAGCGCATTCTCTTCGCCTTTTCATCAACGGGGCAAACAAAAAAAGTCATGCACCACGAGCCAAAAAACAATCCATATTATACGCATACCGATACCAGGCCCCTGAAAGTATCAAATGCGGAGTGGAAAAAAATACTGGACCCCGACGTGTATCATATAGCACGTGAGCAGGGAACGGAACGCGCGTTTACTGGCGAATATTGGGACAACCACAAGAAAGGCACCTACTACTGTGCTGTTTGCGGCAACCCCCTTTTCAGCTCCAACATCAAATTCGAAAGTGGCACCGGCTGGCCCAGCTTTTACCAACCCTTAACAAAAAGCAGTACAAAGGATATAGAAGATAAATCCTACGGTATGACCCGCACCGAAGTAGAATGCGCCCGATGTGGGTCTCATCTCGGCCATATATTTGACGACGGCCCCGCGCCTACTCATCTGCGCTATTGCATGAACAGTGCAGTTCTTAATTTTGAACCTAAATAATACAATGCAAATCTTCGTATAAACAAAATGTGTATAGAGACGCAATACATTGCGTCTCTATACAATGACAGGCTACAATGCTATGCTTTGAGATTGCGTCACAAATCTCAATAATGTGGGTTTTAATTAGATTACCCCTTATTTTGCATGAAATAAGGGATCTTTTTATGACTAAGAAAGAACGCTACGCTTTTGTAATAGACTGGTTTCAGAAAAATATGCCCGATGCAAAAACCGAATTGCATTATAAAAACCCTTTCCAGTTGCTGGTAGCAGTTATACTATCTGCGCAATGCACAGACAAGCGCGTTAATTTGGTAACACCTGCTCTTTTTAAGGCATTTCCCGGGCCTGAAAGTTTGGCCAAAGCAGAGTTTGAAGACGTAGAACCCTTTATAAAAAGCGTGAGCTTTGCCAATAATAAAACAAAGCACATTATTGGCATGGCCCAGATGCTGCTGGAAAAATATAAAGGAAAGGTACCCGATACCATTGAAGAACTGGTGGAACTACCCGGTGTAGGTCGCAAAACAGCCAATGTTATCGTATCCGTTGTTTACAACAAACCAGGCATGGCAGTAGATACTCATGTATTTCGTGTGTCCGCAAGAATAGGCTTGGTGACAAACGCAAAAATCCCTTTGCAAACCGAAGAACAATTAGTAGTCAACATACCCCAAAACCTGCTGGCCATAGCACACCACTGGCTCATACTGCATGGCCGCTACATATGTGTGGCCCGCAGGCCTAAATGCGAAAAATGCGGGCTAAAGCCCGCATGTAAGTATTTTCAAACAGATATGAAATATATTGTTGAAGAAGTTTAAATGATCTGAAAAAATGACCCCTCTCAATCATTGAACCCCCTGGGGATTTTACATTTTTTCCACTGGTCTGCGAGTTGCTGCAAACATAAAGTGTCCCGCCGATAACCCCATAGCATTATAGGTCTGCGGGTATCTGCGGGAAAAATTTACCAATACTGGATAAAATCTTTCTGGTAATCTTCCCACTTCTTGCTTTTGTAAATATTCTCCCCAAAATATTTTAAGATCATTTCCATGGTTTTTACCTCCTGGTATCCCGGCACCGGCACCGGGTTCTGGAAACGCTCTTCCATAAATATCGCTGTAGGATAAGACAATTGCCCGTGCATCCATTCAGCAGCCAGGTTATTAGCCCTTGCGGCAGGGTCAAAATAATAGTATTTGCCCATAAAACGGATTGTGTCCTTGCGCTCAGCGTTAAACTTCACGCAATAAAATTTCTGGTTCATATACTTGATCACGTTCTGGTTCTGGAAAGTGGTAGCTTCCATTTTTCTACACCAGCCACACCAGTCGGTGTACATGTCAATATATACTTTACGCGGCTCCTGCCTCATTTTGGCTTGCAATTCATCTATGCTTATCCAATGTATTTCTGTAGCATCATCTTTTTCCTGTGCGGCAAGCTGCATTAAAGGGCTCATAGTAAACATGACCAGCACCACTAATAATATACGTTTCATTCTTATACACCTGTTTTATGGCAACGAATTTACAATTATTCCATGTAGTTTTGTTAAATTACCATACAATACATAAAATTTTAACGGATTCATGAAGATAGCAGTGGCGGTAACGGGTGCAAGCGGGGCAATTTATGCCAAAGTACTAATGGAAAAATTAAGCCAATTGCAGGACCAGGTAAAGGAAGTGGGCTTGGTATGGAGCGACAATGCCTTTACCGTATGGCAACATGAATTAGGCAATAAAGACTATGAGAATTTTCCCTTTAAAGTTTGGAGCAAGAACGATTTTATGGCCCCTTTTGCCTCAGGATCTTCTTCTTACGAAGCCTTAGTGATATGCCCATGCAGCATGGGCACCCTCGGCAGAATAGCCGGGGGCATGAGCAACGACCTCGTAAGCCGCGCCGCAGATGTCATGTTGAAAGAGCGGCGCAAACTCATCTGCGTAGTAAGGGAAACTCCTTATAATCTCATCCATCTGCGCAATATGACCACCGTCACAGAAGCCGGCGGCATCATCTGTCCCGCAACACCGTCCTTTTACAGCATGCCCAAAACCATAGAAGATGCTGCTTATACGGTGGTACACCGTGTATTACAATTACTTGGCTTAAAAATTGATGGGTATAAATGGCAGGAGTAAGTTGATTGGTTAATACGTTAAAAAGGTAATTAATGTCGCGTTAAACATAAATTGTCTATCTCTACACTGCTTGTCGTCCCGATAGGGATATTATATTGGTAGAAAAAAAAGATAAAGATACCACGCGTCCAGTATGGGACGGTATATTTTTACCGGTATTTTATAGTTGACACCATATTAATTGAAATTGCCTTAAACTTTAATAAGACATAATAGCCCCGGTCTTCAGGCCGGGGTGATAATGAAAAATATAATGGCTTTAGCCAAAATAATTATTGTTAAGATAATTTACATTTCGAATTGTTATATCTTAACTTGATTGTTTAAAATGTATTCAACTTGAAACCAAATAAGCAAATAGCACAAATACTTTTCCTTTTTAAAGGGGCTAAGGTTGTGTTTGTACTTTTTCTGCTTATTATTATTTTTCTTGGCTGCATACCTTACAATATAAACACACCCGTAAATAGCAATCTTAAATCAGCATTTTATTTTCGCCCGGGTACCTACTGGATATATAAAGATGCTATTTCAGGGCGAGTTGATAGTTTTTATGTTAGAAAAATTGACTCAGCTTATAATGTTACTATCTCCGGCTATATTTCTGGAGACTATCTTAATGTTTCTATTTCGGACAGAATTGTAGGAAACAGTAGCAGCCCGGATACATTTATATATGAAGCTTTTCAGCTCTCAGATAGTACATTTAGTTTACAGGCTGAATATAATAACAGTACTAATAGCTTGGGAACGGGAGCGCTTTTTTCCTATCCATTTAAACTTGGTGGGTTTCCATCCGGTGATCAAGCTTATTGCAGCAACATTTATCCCTCTTATACGTTAAACGGGCAAAGTTTTTCAAATGTAGCCGAAATATCGCATAATAGTCAGAGCTCTTTACCTGGTTCTCCCTATTATTACGATACATACGAAATAAATTCAGATATTGGTATAATCAAAATGAACTTGAACCATCCTTACGATTCTTTAAAAACTAAAGTCTGGGAACTACAACGCTGGCACATTGTAAAATAAAAAGCAATCATAGATAAAGAATGTATTCACAATCACTAGAAAGACTAAGGACCATAATGGACGAACTCAGGGAGCAATGTCCTTGGGACAAAAAACAAACCATACATACCCTGCGCCAGCAAACCCTGGAGGAGGTGTATGAACTGGTAGATACTATATCAGAGAATGACTATAAAGGCCTGAAAGAAGAACTGGGTGATCTCCTGCTGCATATTGTTTTTTACAGCAAAATAGGTGCAGAACAAAACCAGTTTACACTCGATGATGTGATAGAAGGCGTTTGTAATAAACTCGTAGCACGCCACCCGCACATATACAGCAATGTGAAGGTGAATAATGATGACGATGTAAAACAAAACTGGGAAAAGCTGAAACTCAAAGAAGGCAAAAAATCTGTTTTAAGCGGCCTCCCTCCCTCCCTGCCGGCATTAATGAAAGCATTAAGGCTGCAGGGCAAAGCAAAACAAGTGGGTTTTGAATGGGACCATACTGAACAGGTAAAAGAAAAAGTGGACGAAGAAATAGCAGAACTGTACGACGCTGTATCCTCCGGCAACCAGGAGCATATAGAAGAGGAAATGGGGGATGTCCTCTTCGCACTCATTAATTATGCCCGCTTTGTACATGTGGACCCTGAGCAGGCATTGGAAAAAACAAATAAAAAATTCATCCGCCGTTTTCAGCAAATGGAAGAAATGGCACAACAGCAAGGCAAAGCATTACATGACATGAACCTCATGGAAATGGACGCATTATGGAACCAGGTAAAAGAAAAGGAATAATATAAGTGTTCAAGCGCTATCCATATTGGGGCTGGCTCTTGCTCTGCATTTTTTTGTGGAGTATTACAGGCTATCGCTATTATACGCACCAGCGCACCTTAGAGCCCGAAAAAATGGCCCGAGTTATTGCCGACGATCTGCATAACAGGGAAAAAGCGCTTAACACCTTTACAGGCAACCAGCTATTATTAAAAAGCATTTTTTCTGATTCACTGAAAAGCGAAGAACAGGAAAAATTACTGCACCTGCCCTTCTATATATTCATATACCACAAAGATAGCCTCAGCTTCTGGAACACCAATACTATTCAACTTACATGCAATTCAGAACCGGGGAAAATAATACTTCTACATTCGCAAAGAGGCATCTTCCTGCAACAATGCATCAGCCTTCCTTTTATCGATGCACAGAAAAAACTGGTAACAGCCATACCCATTGTTACCCTTTACCCCCAGCAAAATGACTACCTCAGGTCGCGCTTTATGGCCGCAGACTATATCCCGGTTGAAACTGAAGTGCGGGCGGATTCTGTAGCAGGCTGTATTGCAATAAAGAATACAGAAGGGACACCGGTATTTTACCTCCATTTTGCGGACCACTACACTAACCGCTGGACACCCGATGGCATATTAATATGGCTGCTCATTGCTGCACTGCTTATCAGCATCTCATGGATACAGTTAATGATCATTTACTTCTCAAAAAGATTCTACATAACTGGCATACTACTAACATGCAGCGTTGTTCTTGTAATAAGGTCCCTGGTTTATCTTTACGGCCTGCCTTTTGGTCTTGAAAACCTCAGCGTTTTCGATCCCAGTCTCTACGCATCCAGTATATGGTTGCCCTCTTTAGGTGCATTGATAATAAATACCATCTGCATTCTTTGGATAGTAGTATTTCTGGCACGTCATACTCCCTATAAAACCTTTTTCAGCAACATTAAGCCAGGCTACCTCAAAAACAGCCTTGCACTGTTCTTTACCATAGTTCTCGTTGCTTATTTATTTGCGTTTGCAAGAACCATCAGCAGCTTGGTTACAGATTCCAGTATTTCATTCGATGTAAGCCACTTTTATTCCATCAATAGCTACACTATCCTGGGCCTGTTTACAATTGTTGCTATAACCATTGTTTCCTGCCTGGTAATTTATCTTATCAATACCCAACTCACAGTCCTCACTGCCAACAGGTGGATCAAATACCTGCTTACCGCACTTGTTGGTATCCTTTTCGTATTGTCTTATAAAAAGGAGGCTTACCATTTTAATTCCATCCTCCTTGCCTGGCTCGTATTGTTTATCTTCCTGCTGGATATTAAAAGACTGAAACTGGTTGCAGACCTCTTTACACCTCATATGGTGTTCTGGGCATTTTTTATCTGTGCATTTACCACAGGCATACTCCAGTATTTTGTCGAAGTAAAAGAACACGAATCAAGAAAAATTATTGCCGGGCAGTATATAGCGCCCGAAAGAGATGACGTTGTAGAATATGCATTCAGCAAAATATCAAGTAAAATACAAAGCGATAAAATGCTCTGGAGCTTTTTGTATAAAGCCACAGATGCAGCACGTAAAACCCTCGATGAACGTTTTGATACATCCTATTTCAGGGGCCCTTTAAATAAATACAGGCCTGTACTTTATTTCTTCGATAAAAAAGGAAATGCCCTTTTCAATAAAGACACAGCATCCTTTGCAACATTGATAAATGAAATAAACGAATCAACCCCAACCCCATCCAGTACACTTTATTTCAAAGAACACATCCTCGACGGACTCCATTATACCGCCTATATTCCCATACAAAAAGACAGCTTATCGCCCCCCATTGGCTTCGTATTTATTGATCTTTCCCTGAAACGCACAACGAACGAAACAGTATATCCCGAATTGCTGCAGGCCCCGGGTACCAAATCAAACACCAAAGAAAATGAATACGCATATGCCGTTTATATCAATAGCCGCCTCATATCTCAAACCAATAATTTCCCTTTCCCGGTTTATTTAAAAGACACCCTCCACTCCCGCGAATTCGGCTTCAACGAAAGATCAAATTATTCCGAACTGCTTTATAAATACAACGACAGGAAAACTGTGGTCCTCGTCCGCTACCATAATTACTGGTTCGAGATCACAACCTTGTTTTCATACCTTTTTGGCATAGAGATTCTTGTTGCTGTATTAATATTGCTCTACCAGCTATACCTCTCTTATTTCACAGGCACCGTATTTATTGGCAAATTCATTAAACTTACCTTGCGCAGAAGGGTACACTATTCCATGCTCATTGCAGTCTTGCTTTCATTCTGCCTCATTGGTATCGTTACCATTTTATTTTTTAAAGATCAATACAATACATCCAATAAAACCAAGCTGCAGTCTGCCATGCAGTTTGTGGAGCAATCTGTGCAGCAATACATCAAACAGGGAAAGCTCTTCAGAAAAGACAATAAACTCGATAGCACCAACCAGGGCTTCAAATACTTTGTTACCAACCTCGCCAACAGCCGCCAGATAGATATCAACATCTACAACGACGATGGCATGCTGTTCGTTACATCCCAGGAAGACATTTACGACAAAAGGCTGCTTGCCCGCCTCATCAGGCCCGATGCTTATTACCAGCTCACAAGCCTTGGCAAATCCATTGTTATACAGGATGAAAAAATCGGTGCCCTTTCCTATCTCTCCTGCTATGTACCCGTAAGGGACGAACATGGCACAACACTGGCCTATATCAACGTTCCTTTTTTCTCGTCCCAGAAAGACCTCAATTTTCAGATATCAAATATCGTAGTCACATTAATAAACTTATATGCTTTTATATTCCTGGTTTCAGGACTCTTCACAGTTCTTATTACACGCTGGCTCACACGCACACTCAATATTATTATTCAACAATTTGGTCGCCTCAACCTGCAACGCAATGAAAGGATCACCTGGCCTTATGATGATGAGATAGGGCTATTGGTGCGCGAGTATAACAGCATGGTAAAAAAAGTGGAAGAGAATGCCATCTTACTCGCACAGAGCGAGCGCGAAACAGCCTGGCGCGAAATGGCTAGACAGGTAGCGCACGAAATTAAGAACCCCCTTACACCCATGAAGCTGAATATCCAGTACTTGCAACAAGCTCTTAAAAATAATCAGGTAAACATAAAAGAGCTGGTTGACAAAGTAGCCGATTCACTTATTGAGCAGATAGATAACCTGTCCTACATAGCTTCGGAGTTTTCAAATTTTGCAAAAATGCCCGAAGCCCGACCCGAAAAACTGGAGCTCGGCGAATTACTGGAACGGTCAGTGGAATTATATTTCAATGCACAGGATATCGATGTAAGCCTCAATACGCTCGAAGAAAAATTATTTGTGTATGCCGACCGTAGCCAGCTCCTGCGTGTATTCAATAACCTGCTGGAAAATGCCAAACAGGCGATACCCGAAAACAGGCATGGCAATATAGAAGTACTGATAAGAAAAGAAGACGACCATGCAATAGTATCAGTTTCAGATAATGGCATAGGCATGAGTGAGGAAATAGTTAAAAAGATATTCCACCCTTATTTTACCACTAAAACATCCGGCACAGGCCTCGGCCTCGCAATGACAAAAAAAATAATTGAATTCTGGAAAGGCGATATCTGGTATATTACCAAAGAAGGTGAAGGCTCCGAGTTCTTTATCCGCCTGCCAATAATGAAGGACTAACACCGATTTTAATGACAGTAGTCTCGGTAGCCCGCCCTGAAACGGGAGCAAATAAAATATCGTACTGCTTTAGCCAAACCAATAAACATATACTATGTACATTTGCAGCGGATGTTCATAATCACCGATACCATAGTAGCATTAGCCACTGCGCCCGGCGAAGGCGCCATAGGCATCATACGCCTCAGTGGTCCAGACGCTATTACCATAGCCGATCAACTTTTTATAGGCAAGAAGCTTGCAGAACAGGCATCGCATACCCTGCATTTCGGAAAAATAGCCGATGGCAGCAACATGATAGACGAGGTAGTCATCAGCATATTTAAAGGCCCCAGATCTTATACCGGCGAAGACGTCATAGAAATAAGCTGTCACGGATCGCCATATATATTGCAGCAGATCATTGACCTCTGCCTGCATCATGGTGCCAGGATGGCAAAGCCCGGTGAATTTACCCTCCGTGCCTTCTTGAAAGGCAAAATGGACCTTACCCAGGCCGAGGCCGTGGCCGACCTCATTGCCAGTCAGACCGGCGCATCTCACTATGCTGCCATGCACAACCTCAGGGGTGGCTTCAGTCATGATCTGAAAGCCATGCGCGAAGAACTGATCAAATTCTCTGCCCTTATAGAACTGGAACTCGATTTCAGCCAGGAAGATGTGGAATTTGCAGACCGCAAACAACTATACGAACTCATAGACAGAATACAGCAAACCACCCAATCCCTTACCGATTCCTTCAGACTGGGCAACGTAATAAAACATGGTGTCAGCGTAGCCATCATAGGCAAACCCAATGCGGGCAAAAGCACCCTGCTCAATGCCTTGCTCAACGAAGAACGTGCCATAGTAAGCGATATAGCAGGCACCACCCGTGATACTATAGAAGAAGTGCTCAACATAAACGGCGTCCTCTTCCGCCTTATAGATACAGCAGGCATCCGCGAGCACAGCACCGATATCATCGAGAAAATAGGCGTGCAGCGCAGCAAAGATGCACGCAGCAAAGCCGATGTAGTGATATATCTGTTTGATGTGAACGAACATTCGCAGCAAGAGATAAAAGAAAGAATGGAAGAGTTTGAAAAAGAAGGCATCAAATACCTCCTTATAGGCAATAAAAGCGACCGTATGGACCTCGGCACAGCAAACCTGGTATTTGGCGAAATAGAAAAACCCATACTCTTTATATCTGCCCGCAACAAGCAAAACATGCCAAACCTCAAAGAAGCCCTCTTTGAATTAGTAATACAGGGCAAACTGAAACAGGAAGGCACCATAGTCACCAATGCACGCCACTATGGCGCATTACAAGACCTGCTCAAATCTTTACAGGATATCAAAAAAGGTATGGACAACAATCTCCCTGGCGACCTCATTGCCCTCGATATCCGCAACTCCCTCCACTACCTCGGAGACATAACAGGTGAGGTGACAACAGAGGATAAACTTGACTATATTTTTTCTAAATTTTGTATCGGAAAGTAATGTAATTTTTCTTAGCCTTTTAGTTTTATCAAACATTCTGAGTTTTCGCCTTTGTTGGTATGCAGGGCTAGCCTTGGTGCATAGCAATACCAACAAATCCAAACCCCCACTGGCGCGAGTTTTTCGCCTTTGTTGGTATGCAGGGCTGGCTTTTGTGCGAGAGCAATACCAACAAACATCCCACTGCTTAAAATCATCTTCTATACCCCACTGGCACGAGTTTGAGGCCTTGCTTTGTGTTTTAGCCAACTCGTGTCTATACAATCCTGCCAGTTTGCAATTGGAATTCAATGGTATGCAGCCTCAAAAATTTTCTCATGGTCTAAGGGTCCCCCTTCGCCCCATAATCCCGGAAGCATCTCGCTTCCGTTCTCCCTATATACCAAACATGAATTCAAAAAAGCTAAGCCTTCAAAGCTAAGCCATAGAAAAAAACAAGATTCCTATGCGGTCACAAAATATTACTGCATCCCCGTTTTCGCCTTTGTTGCTATCCAGGGCATGCTATTGTTCGACAGCAAAACCAACAAATACCCCACGCCTAAAATCTGCTTCATATGCTGGGGCACCTCATTGTTCCTCATGTTCATTAGTGCAACCACAATCAAACCAATAAAAAAACGCAAGAATTATCCCTGCTTTTTTTTAAATATCAATGAATAAAAGTCAGTTTTTTTAATGATACATATTCACACTGCAACTATTGCTTGCAGAATTATGAATAACCTGTATATTGCTGAAATATAAATAATAACTGCTGCTGCTTGATAAATAACCATATCCCGATACCGTATATCCATTCACCGTCTGGCTTGGTATAGTTATAGTAAAAGACGAATTCACCTTGCCATAAATATTGATACCATAATTTCCAAAATTATTAAACCATATTTTATTGATCATACTGGCATCATTATAAACAGAATCAGTATAATTACCCGAAGCACAGTAATTACTGCATAAATGATAGGGGCCAAACATATTGGCAGTATAAGACGGCTGTGGCATAATCCTCATATTAAAATTGAAGATTCTTGCACCTGTTTTGGAGCCCGTTGCTGTTAAAGTCATTGGGAAAACACCAACTGTTGCGCCCGCTTGTGTGGTATCATAAAATATAAAATTGGTACTGAAAGTAGGTACACCTTGGGTTATTATAGTGGTATCCATAACAATGCCATTTGGCAATGCAGATAAGGATAGTGCCACGCTTTCCTGGGCAGAATCTGAATATTGCACAGTTATGGGCATATTCATACTTATGCTCGAGCCGTTAATAATACTAATATCATGTACTCCAGATACCAGGTAAGGAGGAGTAGGTTGTCCTGTATTAACAGTGACATTTGGTTTTTCGCAGGATGCAAAGGCTAAAACAATCAGGGAACTAAATACAACGGATTTTCTCATAGGTTTCTTTTGATTTTTACATTTGAAAGACGAAAATACTGACAATATCCTTGGGTTTTATAAAAATTAATTAATCAGCCCTTAATTTCCGTACCTGGAAATCAATTTTTTGCCTTCCCTATATAATCTTGTAAGTTTCCGGCTTCCCATTGCTCATTCCGTCTCCTATGGCATTCCAAGAATCAAAGCTCAATAATTGTTGCATATTCTTCCCTGTTCCTCCCCCAATAAGAAAATCCCTCACAAATCCCGGACTTTTGTATTTTTATACCGAGGGTATTTGAGAGATACGCCGCATTTTAGGTAAATAAAATACCTGCAAAAACTAAAACCATGAGATCAATTAAAAAAATTACAGCCGTAATAGGGCTATCTATGTTCTTTATAAGTATTGCTGCACAGGCAAAATACTATCCCCTTAAAATTGTGAACAACACAGCCCGTACAAATAAAAAAGTGCATCCCTATATTATTTTCACGGTGCAGGACACCACAACCGCGGCCAACTACTGTGTATTAAAATTAAAATATGATTCTGTCCGCAAAACCCAGAAAGCCTCGCTCATAAGAATAACACAAAATACAGACTCACGAAAATATACTTACCGCTTAGACTCACTGCAAGGCTACGATTCCTCTACAAACTCCATAACCTTACTTATACCCAATACAATAAGCGGCCGCTGTATGGTATCGCTAAATTATAAGCTATATATGCCCCCCGTACTTTCAGGAAATAATATTAACTGGGTATTCCAGGACCCCAGTGTAAGTAATATCAGCGACGTTAATTACGATATTATTTACGACAAGTTCGAATTTACCTACAATAAAAAAAATGTTATGTACATCGACCCTACTGCCGTCGATTTCTTTTCTATACCCATCAGCCTCAGCAGCAGCAGTGCAGGCTCAAGTGGCCCTTCGCCCAATGCAAAAAGGGATTCATTGCTTAAGATCGTAACCCGCACACTTCACAATACCCCCGCTAATAAATGGGATGCCCTTATTATTAAAGATTCCGGAACCATTCTGCGCATTACAGCGCCCAACCTCGCCCCATCATTCGATACCTCATACCTCACGCAAACCAGTTTCAATTATATTGACACCCTTATAAAATACTATCAGTCACACATACTCAGGATCAATTGCGCCGAGTTGGACGTAGTAGGAGATGAAGTATTTGATAAATATGGCGACACCGTATCACCCGCCATGGACCCCGGCGCTTACCTCTTTACCAGTAGCTACATAACAAATGGCCTGTGGATATTTACAAACAGCCCTAAAACAGGCAGCCCCATAATTGATACCATCAATATGAACATCGCAAACTCCAATAATTTCTTTGGCCCCGGCACTAGCCCTTTTATTACACCCAATACAACGGTTATAAGCATCATTGTAAAAAACATAACAGCAGCATTTACCGTTAGCCTGCTACCTGCGCCCGATAGCATGTTACTCGATTCAGCCTATCTCAGCAGTTCCTCCTATCCATATTACCAAACCGATACGCTGCTGAACCCACCCCTTGGCACAGGTCCCTGGTACAACCTTTATACACAGGCACTCCACAAAGCCATTCCGCAGATATATGCATTTGCTTACGATGATGTACTCGGGCAAAGCGGTACGCTCGTCAGCAGCAATAATAAAGACACTATCAGTGTCACCTTGGGCGACATGGGCAACATTGTCATCCCCAAACATAACAGCCTCTTACCCGTTTATGCATGCACACTCAAATATAACAGTGGCTTTGTGCATATAGGCTCAAATTATATTGATACCCTAAAGTGGACAATACCTAATGGACAACCATCCAATGCCAGCTATTTTTTCATGGGCAATGGTCCTGGCTTTACAATATCCCCTCAGCAATTCATAACATATCAGTTAGGCAATTTTTATGCATCAGCAGATTCTGTAGGCTGGGTAAGCATACCCGATAGCCTGTTCGGGCCCTGCTCTAACACAATGATTCCAATGACGGTATATACCTGTGGCGGGCCATCCTGTTTCTGCCCCACAGACACCAGCAACTGGACATGGTGGACCACAGCACAGGGCTCCAACCTGCTCCCTGCAATCGACAGTATTGTGTATCCCGTTACAGTAACATCCAACAGTGGTTTCACAAAATCAGGCAATAATTATACCGCAACAATAAATTGGACAGTACCGCCCGGACAACCGTCCACTGCACAATATTTTTTCATGGGCAGCGGCACAGGCTTTATAATTAGCCCAGATACCTTTATCTATTACCAGTTAAATACCGCTTATACAGGGCAGGAAACAACAGGCGTTATAACTATCCCCACTTCTGTATTTAATGATACATTAACCGGCCCCATTTCCATACAAGTACTTACATGCGGAGGCCCGGGACACCCCTGCCCAACCGCCTCCAATATAAAATTGTGGAACTGCGATGAAGGCTCTAATATCATGGCCCCGGCTGTTGGTGCAGATATACAACAGGCAACTAAAAAAAGGAAAAAGAGGAAATAAGCTATTAGGGATCTGGCGGACGAAGTGTTTCCTTTCATCCGCTAATATCAGAAACATCTGTTTCCGTTCGGTCCGCTGCTAAAAGTCGGACGGACGATCTCAATCATACAATGAGGAGAAAGACTCCATCCGGCAAAATTTGTAATAAATTAAAAGAAGGTATTACTTCTAATTCAACAAGGTTTGCCTTGTCAGCATCTAACTAAGCCTCGGCGCTTTTCTGCAAGTTTCTGCAGGAAACCCGCATATCATTTGATCCATTAATCCCGCTCAAAAATGTGAATATCTTTATTTGCCCAAAACCCATCATGAGCCTACCTTTGACATGAAATTTGAACCCTTTAAAAAAGTTCAGATTTGAAGTTCTTTGACAACCATACCTTATACTAAAAATAGGAACGACACAGTAGTAGCATTCAGATTTTTTTTCTGAATTTTCCATTGAATTTTTGAAATTTTCGATTTCAGATTTTATAGAAACTTCCTTAGGAATTTAGGTTTTTCTAGCAGTTTCTTTGAGCCTTAGTTGCATACCTCCAACTCGCGTCACTGCAGGAACGAAGCAACACAGTCTCACAAAATGAGTAGTTACAAATAGCGTCGCTGCAATGGGGTCAAAGGGGCAACCACCATTGCTCTGATGGAGGATATAT
>CAIYVS010000168.1 GCA_903929655.1 uncultured Bacteroidota bacterium
AATAAGAGCAGCGGCGAATTCGGGCTCGGAATTTCCTGGGTCCTTTTTTGTGTGACGGTGACCAGGGCCTCCCGTGCCGCCACCACCACGTGGCAACGGACAGGCGGCGTCTTTCCTAGCGCGACATCGAGAGCCACCAGCGGCGCCTTCTGTACGCCTATCATAGCCCCTTTTCGACTTGATTAAAATTAAAGCCTCCAGCGCGATCGCAGCTAGATTGCTACACAGTTCGCCTGCGCTCACGCGCCCCTCGCCCCGCCGCTCGCTACTACTCAGGCACAACACATACATCCCCGGCGCTAAGTCCCCTACATTTATACTATTATTGCCCTTGTTTAAGGTGCCGTGCAGAATTAGCACACCAAGTATATTGCTGATGGCATATTGAGTACTTGTGGCTACGTTATTTATATGCATAACATCACTTACTGGATTGGGGTGTACATTAATAGTTGAATTTGAGACAACAGTACGGGTCGAAACACCCGTATCAGGGATACAAGATCTTAGATCTACTTTACGCACCCGTAAGTTCGCCACATCTGAAAAATATAAATTCCAACATTTGTCAAATGCAAGAGCTTCTGGTAAATAAATTTCTGCTGTATCAGCGAGAATACTATCTCCGTTATATCCTCCAACTCCCGTACCTGCAATAGTACTGATAATACCTGTTATAGCATTTACCTTTCTGATTCGTTCGTTACCATTATCTGCAATAAATAGATTATTAGAGTCATCAAGCACAACTGCATAAGGTTTTGAAATACACGCATTGAGAGCAAGAATATTATCCCCATTAAATACAGCCTGTCCGTGATCACCAACAACAGTAGTAATTATACCAAAAGTATCCACCTTCCGAATTCTATTATTATTCCAGTCGCCTATGTATAAATTACCAATCGAATCTATAACAACAGAAGAGGGTTCCCAAAGTTTCGCATTTACAGCAAGCCCGCTGTCACCACTAAATCCTCCAATGCCATTTCCTGCCACCGTTGTTATAATACCAAAAGTGTCAATTTTCCGTATCCTGTTATTAGCATGATCCGCAATAAATAGGTTTCCTTTTCTGTCGAAATTTATACCCCATGGAGCAAAAATTTTAGCTGAAGTGGCGAGTCCGCTATCACCGCCATACCCCCCCGTCCCATTACCTGCAAAGGTTGTAATTATCCCTAAAGTATCAACTTTTCTTATTCGGTGGTTACTACCTTCAGATATATATACATTGTTTTTAGCATCAACAGCAATACCTGTAGGATAATTAAGCTGTGCGCTTGTGGCAAGCCCGCTGTCACCGCTAAAACCACTTGTACCGTTACCCGCAAAAGTTGTAATTATGCCTGACGTGTCAACTTTTCTGACTTTAGGAAAATAGGGAGTAGTTACAATATATAAATTATCTTTTTTATCAAAAGCAATTCCAACAGGATTTGCTAGGCTTGCATTTTTAGCAAGGCCACTATCACCGCCATTCCCACCGCTTCCATTACCTGCTACAGTAATAATGATACCTGTCTGTGCTTTTACAAGTAAGGGCAATAAAAGAAGAATAAACAGCAGCCTTTTCATAGTACTGATAACAATATAAAGATATGAAATGTATATCAATATCACCCATTAACAATTGAGCGATAGCGAGCTCACAAACGCAACTAAGAAATAAATATGCAGTTTGTAACTTTCTTCCCTTATCCACAGCCACTTTCAAAAAAATATTTGGGTTCGCCCCTTTCACGATAGTATATTTGATGTGAATTTGAATAAATATTAAATTTAAATTCATAAGTTCTTTGACATACAT
>CAIYVS010000169.1 GCA_903929655.1 uncultured Bacteroidota bacterium
CTCGATCCTGTGCGCTTTATAGGTAATTTCTCCAGCGGCAAAATGGGCATTGCTGTTGCTGAAGCCCTCGCAGATAAAGGTGCCGATGTCACATTGGTATTAGGCCCATCCCATTACAATACATGGCACGCAGGCATTAAAACCATAAAAGTGGAAAGTGCAGCCGAAATGTACGACGCAAGTCTGGCAGCATTTAGCGAGGTCCAGGTAGCTGTTTTGGCTGCAGCCGTGGCAGATTACAAACCGGAACAAAAAGCTACTGAGAAAATAAAAAAGACCACTGATACGTTTGAGTTAAAGCTCACTAAGACAACCGATATTCTGGCGGCTTTAGGCAAATTGAAACAGCCGGGCCAGCTACTTGTAGGTTTTGCCCTGGAAACTGAGAATGAACTGGAGAATGCGCAGCAGAAAATGAAAAACAAACATGCCGATATGATTGTGTTAAATTCCTTAAAAGATGAAGGCGCAGGCTTCGGGCATGATACAAATAAGATAACTTTGTTAGATAGCAAAGGCTATCAAAAAGCTTTACCACTGCTTAGCAAACACGATGCAGCCCAAGCTATTGTAAACCATATTTTAGAATTAAGACATGCGGAAAAAGCTGTTTAGCATATTGTTTTTTTGTTTGTCAGGCTTTGCAGGCACAGCGCAGGAGTTTAACTGCAAAGTGGACGTAAAGCATGATAAAATAGCTGGTGTCGACCCCATCGTATTTACCACCATGCAACGCAATATCACCGATTTCATGAATACCCATAAATGGACAAATGATGATTATGCCAACAATGAAAAAATTGATGTTAATATCCTCTTCAACCTCAGCAGCAGGGTCTCGGGCGATAATGATGGCTATAGCGGCACAATGAACATTACCTCTACACGCCCGGTATATAATACCAGCTATACCAGCCCTTTGATCAACTATGTAGACAAAGACGTTACTTTTTCTTTCTCGCAGTTTGTGCCTTTGCAGTTCGATGATAACCACATCACAGGCACCAACCCCTTAAACTCCAACCTCACTGCTATCCTCGCGTATTATGCATACCTGGTACTCGGCCTGGATTATGATAGCTTTGCTCCTTTAGGAGGTACCCAATATCTTAAAAAAGCACAGAATGTCGTAAACAACGCTCCCGATGGCAGTGGCATAACCGGCTGGAAAGTGCTTGATGGTAATAAAAACCGCTACTGGCTCATAGACCAGATGCTCAATACCCGGTTTGAAGAAGTAAGAAAATACTGGTACTCCTTCCATCGCGAAGGCCTCGATAATATGTACAACAAGCCGGAAGACAGCCGCAAAAAAGTATTGGCTGGCATCTTTAAACTCTCTACTGTTAACAGGGAAAACCCTAACTCCATTTACCTTCAGTTCTTCTTTAACGCCAAAAGCGACGAATTAATAAAACTCATCTCGCAAATGCCGGCTACAGACCGGGCTCCTATCCTGGGATTGTTGTCCCAGATGGATGTTGCCAACACACAGAAGTATAATAGTCTTAAGTAAATAATAAATGAAGCGAAATATTGTATTGCTGATCCTGCCCGTATTCTTTAGCTTACAGGCTTGCAAAAACAAAAAAGAATCATGGCATTTGTCGCACGCACAAATGAGCAGTTTGCTTTTAGACATGCATGCAGCAGAGGCATACTCAACCATGGCTTTGAAAGACTCAACCAGGAAGGGAGACACTAAAAACTTCGATTCACTTGCACAGTATTATACAGATATATTTGCCCATTATCACATCACAAAAGAGCAATTCGATCAAAACCTGGATTGGTACAAGCAGCATCAGGATGATTTAGACTCCGTCTACAGCGCCATGTTGCCCGAGTTTAGCAAACTGGAAAGCATTTATAAAGCCAAGAAATAAAGTGCCTAAGCCTCAAAAAAAAGAACGCCCCCGACAGAGGGCGTTCCGCTTAAAGACTTGATAAATAAGATTAGCGAACTACGCTGAATTGTTTTACGATAGACCCATTTGCACTGCTAACCCTCATAATATAATTACCCGCAGCAAATTGTGATACAGAAAGGTCTGTATGATGACTGCCGGTGTTGGATGCCTGCCATTGGTTCATGATCCTGCCGCTCATATCAAAAATAGTAATTACAGCACTTGGCTCATTGCTCAGGTTAATATCTATATGCACCTGGCTTTGTGCAGGCGAAGGATAGATAGAAATATTGCCGCTGATAGCATTGATGTTAGCCACTTTTGAAGTATAGCCCTCATAATAGTAACGGTTCTGGATATCAGAAGTAGTAGCTTCCCAGAATGAACCTGCGTTCCAGGTATCAGTTGTCATAGTAGTAAGTTGGTTACTACTGTTATAAGTGTTCTCAACCCTGTTGGTGTTGATAAATGCACTTAAAGCATTATTCCATGTCTCGGAAATTTTTTCAGTTACATTATGAGAAGAATCAACAGTAAAATTATAAGCATACACATTCATCCAACTGGAAGAAGGTACATCCCAGGTTTGGCCTTGTTGTATCATAAGGTCATTGCTTGAATTATAGGCGTATAAAGTATTGTCAACATTCAGCCAGTCAGAGCCCGTCCATGATTGGTCAGTCAGAGACAACTGGTTATTAAGAGAATCATAAGTGTATAGCTTCTGCATAGCATTCACCCAGTTATTACTCGGTATATCCCACGTTTGGTCAAGCTCAACAAGCACCAGGTTCCCCATGCTGGTATAAGACCAGTTCTTCAGCGAAGAATTGTCCCAGTTGCTGCTAGAAGTATTCCAAACCTGCATAATATCTGTAATCATGTTATTGGCTGTATCGTATGTATAGATATTTACATTTACATTTTGCCATGCGGTCGTGCTTATATTCCAGCTTTGGTAAATCTGGGAATTCATATTGTTCAGGCTGTCATAAGAATAAGTAGTTTTATCAAAATTGATCCAATTGCCACTTGAAGCGCTCCAGTTCTGATTGATTAAAGTCAGCTCCCGGTTGTTCGGATTGTAGGTATAAATAACCTTTGTGAGATTTCTCCAGTTGCTCACATTTACATCCCACATCTGTGATACAGATGTAAGCAGGTTATTATTGCCATCATAAGTATATATGCTTTTGCTGTGATTAATCCATGAACTATTGATAGGGTTCCAATTGTGATACACAGAAGTCAGCAAATTGTTATTCCCGTCAAAAGTTTGGTTTGTTTCCATATTATTGGAATAAGAAGCAGTTCCCGGATTATAAGTCCATTGCATGGACATATCAAATGGCAGGTAGGCAGATTTAAGATCCCCGCCCCTGTTCGCGCCATAAGTCATGAAAGAAGAATCAGTAGGTGCATATTGGGCGCCATCGTTAGTGCAATAAGTAACAGCTATCAGGCGCGATACATTTTGGGCATATGTATTAAACGAAGCTAAGGTTAGAAGTAAAGCAAAAATGTTAAGTATTTTTTTGATTGCATAACAATAATAATTTAGTAACGGATAAAAATAGAAATTAATTTTTAATAACGTGAAATATTTAATTTTTTTTATAAGGCCCAAAAAACAAAATAAAAGCAGAATTAGTTGTTTTTTTTAAAATAAAATAGGTGCATAAAGTAATGATTATCAGATATTTTTAATATAGTACGGGCTAAATCTGCTGGTATTAGTGGTAATAAGGCCTTTGGATTCCGTATCCTAATACCTGCAGGTACGCCACCTATAAGCCAACTACCAATAACCGGGTGATTCCCCACAAAATCAGGCAAAGGAAAGTACTCCTGGTGTAAGAAACACTACTCTCCCTAATCCCCGCTTGTTACTTCGGCCGTTTGTCCATTCATGACTACAGATACATTTGCACCCTCCCTTCGAAAAAACAGGCTTCTTTACATAATTGAGGAGCCGCTTTTCATTAGACCCATGTCCTCCTAAAGTGCATGGTAATATATAGAGAGTCGGGGAACATATCCCACAGGTATTTTAAAGCGTTTTATTCAATAAGATAGCCATATAAGGAGCTTATAAATAAAGAAAAAAATAAATTATTTATTTTTCAGCAAGGCTTTTCGCGCTCTGGTCTCGTCTTAACAGGTATCACTCCTCACTTTAAAAATCTGTTTATGAACCAAAGCTTTACCCTTTTTAACGTTGCGCGCAGGTATTTTACCACACTTGCTCTTATTATCAATGGCATGTTTGCCACTGCCCAGCCATCCGTTCAATGGCAGAAAACATACGGAGGCACAGGAAATGAGGGAATACAATCTTTAAGGCAGACAGCCGATAGCGGTTATATTTTAGCCTGTTACACAACATCCAACGATAGTGATGTTTCCGGTAACCACGGAGGGGGTGATGCATGGATAGTGAAAACAAATGCCAACGGAGTCATACAATGGCGCAAAACCTTAGGAGGCACTAATTATGATTACCCAATTATGATCAGTGAAACTAATAACGGGTTTTTGCTAACTGGGCAGACGAACTCAAATAATGGGACAATAGCAACTGCAAATCATGGCGCCGGAGATGCCTGGGTACTCAAACTCGACGATACCGGAGGAACAGTATGGCAAAAAGTATTAGGAGGAAGTTCTTGGGATTTTGGAAATAGTATCACACCCACTTCAGATCATGGATGCATTATGACCGGGGGGACCTATTCCTCAGATGGAGATGTCAGCGGTTTGCACGGTGCAGGAGACGTATGGGTAGTAAAATTTGACTCTTCAGGGAATATACAATGGAACAAAACTTATGGCGGCACAGACGATGATTGGGGCTTTACAATAAAACAGACATTTGAAGGTGGGTATATTGTAGCTGCGTCTACAGCATCAAATAACGGAGACGTAACATCTAATCACGGATCGCAGGATGCCTGGATTATTAAACTGAATGATACCGGTGCCATTTCATGGCAAAAAACATACGGCGGTAGCAATTTCGAGCAGGCCTTGCCAATAGTTCAAACCAGCGATTCTGGCTACATTTTTTCCGGCGAAACTTATTCAAATGACGGGGATATCAGCGCTAATCATGGTGGTTGGGACTATTGGTTGGTAAAGATAAATGCCACAGGTACGCTTGTCTGGGAAAAAACATATGGGGGTACTAACGATGATCTGCCAACGTATATGCAGCAAACAGGAGATGGTGGTTTTATCTTGGGGGGCTTCACGGCTTCTAACAGCGGAGATGTAACAGGCAATCATGGTCCTGCTGATATGTGGGTTGTGAAAACAAATGATACCGGTTACATGCAATGGGAAAAATGCTTCGGAGGTACAGGAAATGACACGGCTAACTGCATCATACAGACTTTTGATGGTGGCTATGCAATTGCAGGTGCCACTACCTCACATAATGGTGATATCACGCAGAACCGTGGAGGTGAGGATTGTTGGCTTGTGAAGCTGAATGCAACGACAGGGGTACCCACAATAAAAAATAATGCAGACGATATAAAAGTATATCCTGTGGTATCTGATGGAATGGTTTATATAGAATTACCCGAAGCCCGTAAACAAGCACAAATTAGGCTGATGAACCTGGATGGCCAGGCTTTACCGGTTCAGGAACTGTCAGGCGGACTGACGCATAGCCTGCAATTAAGCAATATTCCGCCAGCTATGTATATCATACAAGTCATTGATAAAGACAGAATAAATAGTTTCCGTATCATCTACCATCCTTGATGCCAGATACAAAATGTAAGTAGTGACGCAAAATTTAGGGCCTCTGCTTAATATCATTCGCTATAAATTGCTCTAAAAAAGTATTTTTGCTTGTCAAAATTATTTTATGAAGAGCGACAAAATACCTGAAAACTACCAGGCAGTAATGCCATACCTCATAATAGAAGGTGCAGTTGGTTTTATTCGTTTTATGCAGGATGTTTTCGGTGCAAAGGAAACGTACCGGGCTATGCGGGATGAGAACATAATAGCCCATGCAGAAGTCATGTGCGGCGGTAGTACCATCATGTTTGCAGATGCTACAGAATCATATAATGCACGGCCTGCAGGGATGTTTATTTATGTGGATGATGCAGACCTCGTTTATGAAAAAGCATTGGCGGCAGGAGGGCAGGCCGTTTCTCCCCTTACAGACCAGGAATATGGCCGTAGTGGTGGCATACTTGATCCCTTTGGGAATACATGGTGGATTACCTCTCTTTAATTCATGAACAAAATGCACTC
>CAIYVS010000170.1 GCA_903929655.1 uncultured Bacteroidota bacterium
CTATAAGATTTGACCTACCAAATAATACAAAAATAGGTTCAGGCTTAAATATAATCGTTGGGTCAAATAACTCTGGTAAAACTACAATTTTTGATGCTTTAAGAAAATTCGTATCAAATCCTGTATTTAATGATGACGAAATTCAATCAGGTAAAGATCCAAAGATTACGATCACAGACCATAAAGGAAAATGTTATATTCTTGAAGCTTTAAAAGGCAGTGGCGTTGGAAGTTATAATGGAGATATTTACAACTCACGTGAAAATTTATTCTTCTTATCTTCAATACGTGATTGGGTTGACCAAGGCAGTACCAGTAGTTTTTCTCCATACAGAATTGAACTAGATTCAAAACAGGATCCTAATTTTATAGGTATTTTGCAAGATATCGAGAAAAACAATAGTTTAAAAGAACGTTTCGTGAAGCTTATTAAAAGAGTTGCACCTCAATTCCAAAGTTATGCAGTTAGATTCACGAATAATCAAGCTTATATTCGCTACACCACAGGGAATGGAATTGATCACAAAGCTGGAACATTGGGGCAAGGAATATTGGGGATTTTCAAACTTTTAGCACCTCTAATTTACTTAGATACCCCAGTACCGAAATTAATCTCCTAAGATGTTAAAAGAGAAAACAAGGCAAATATCGTATTGAAAAAATACCCAAATTCAGATCTGGCTTTGGTTGAAGTTAAATTGTAATTAGTCTTAAGTTTTGAAAATATAGTCTCAATTCTAGCTCTGTTATGTAACAGGTGCATATCAAACCATGAAGCTAAGGTATTTGTAGTTTTTGATTTCCTTTTACCCGTAATTAAATAGTTTTGTGTTTCTTTAGCTAGTTCCTCCAACCATTTAGCTTGATAACCCTTATCTGCTACAAACATTGTATTTGTGTCATAGAATAGTTTTTTATCGCTCAGAGCTTGTTTTAGTACTTGTCTATCATCAGTTTTAGCATTAGTAAAGGTAAAATATATTGGATTGTTTTGATAATCCATAATACAATGTAGTTTTATTCCGTAATACCAACCCATAGTACTTTTAGAATACTCTGCTAGTCTCAACATAGTTTTATGCCTAGAACTTCTAAGTATATGGCAAACAGGAATACAAGTAGAATCAATAAATACTACTTTCATATTTTGGTTTAAAAATTGTTGTCGATTTACAAGGAGGATTGTATTTACAAGCAAATTTAGATATACAAATAATCTATACAAAGAACTCAGGCAATTATGATAAACAGGCAATACCCAATCAGGATGTATTTCTTTACAGAGATTAAATGTTTTCTTCCAATCTCCTACATCATAATCTTTTTTAATCCTAATGAACTCAAATAGTTGATTTACTGATAATTTAGGTTTTCTTCCAACACCGCTGGAAATACTTTTGATGAAATTGGACAATATCTCGATTTTATGAGAATCTACCATTGTAGGTATAGGTATTGATTTCGTAGTCATACCCTATACCTATATTTAATTTATATTTATTTTATCAAGGGTTTATGAGAGATATTATTTAATTTAGACTTAAAGTACAATGTATTTGGTATTTCGGTATTGGGGTTTTGATGGCTTCCTTAGATCTTGAAACAAGTTCAAGATGACACCAGATTTGGGCTTAGATGTGTTACTGGCTCAGCTAGTCGTGCCACCCCTCAAGAGTGGAATTTATGCTACTTTTAGGCTTAGTCAGAGATCTTCGCTTTGCTCGTGGTCGACACAGTTTAGCATAAAGCCAAGGGATTGCCGCGCTTCGCTCGCATTGACACGAGGAGGGTTAGTCAAAAAGCGGACGAGATCCTGAAACAAGTTCAGGATGACACCGTTTTTTATTTTACTCTCTAGCTCGAACAATTCTCA
>CAIYVS010000171.1 GCA_903929655.1 uncultured Bacteroidota bacterium
TGACGAGACAAACAAATCAATTACTATTCAGGCTATTTTATCAGATTATCAAAACCCCGATACAAAGTGGAGAAAAAGACAATAATATATATTGCATTTAAAAAATTGAAGAAAATTCACATTTTATTGAGTCATTGGGCTATTGAGCCATTGAGCATTTTTAATTAACTTCGCAGCGCTTTTAAGCCGATTATTCGTTCTTTTTATAAAAAATTCAATTTTTTAAGAAATGGCCTTCGATCTCGATCTCATCCAAAAAGTTTACGCACAATTACCTGGAAAAATAGCCGCTGCCCGCAAAATGATTGGCCGCCCGCTTACCCAGGCAGAAAAAATCCTTTATTCCCACGCTTATGATGTTGCAATCCGCAATTATGCACGTGGTAAAGACTATGTCAACTTCACACCAGACCGCGTTGCCATGCAGGATGCCACAGCACAAATGGCCCTTTTACAATTCATGACTTGCGGCCGCCAGACCGTGGCAGTACCCAGCACCGTGCATTGCGATCACCTGATACAGGCTAAAACAGGAGCAGTAGCAGATTTGGCTACCGCTATTGATGTAAATAAAGAAGTATACGATTTCCTTGCTTCTATTTCTAACAAATACGGCATCGGTTTCTGGAAACCCGGTGCAGGTATCATTCACCAGGTAGTGCTTGAAAATTACGCTTTCCCAGGCGGTATGATGATAGGTACAGACAGCCATACGCCCAATGCCGGCGGACTTGGCATGGTTGCGATAGGTGTAGGTGGTGCAGATGCAGTAGATGTAATGGCAGGCCTGCCATGGGAACTCAAAATGCCTAAACTTATAGGCGTTAAGCTTACAGGAAAAATGAGTGGTTGGACATCAGCTAAAGATATTATCCTGAAAGTGGCAGGCATACTTACCGTAAAAGGCGGAACAGGTGCTATTGTAGAATATTTTGGCGAAGGTGCAGAATCGCTAAGTTGCACGGGCAAAGGTACTATCTGTAACATGGGTGCTGAAATAGGCGCAACCTGCTCCATATTTGCCTACGACAACAAAATGGCCGACTATCTCCGTGCCACAAGCCGTGCAGATATTGCCAACCTGGCTGATGGTGTAAAAGAACATCTTCGTCCGGATGCCGAAGTATACGCCGATCCCGCGTCTTACTACGACCAACTGATTGAAATAAACCTGGATGAACTGGAACCATACATCAACGGCCCTTTCACACCAGACCTGGCTACACCCGTAAGCAAAATGGCGGAAGCAGTAAAAGAACACGGCTGGCCCGATGCTGTAGAAGTTGCCCTCATAGGCTCCTGCACCAACTCATCTTACGAAGATATATCCCGCTCAGCATTTATTGCAAATGATGCCATGAATAAAGGCCTCAAAGCAAAAAGCGAATTTACCATTACCCCCGGTTCAGAAATGGTCCGTTTCACCATAGAGCGTGATGGCATGCTGGATACTTTTGATAGATTAGGCGGTATCGTACTCGCTAATGCCTGCGGTCCATGCATCGGTCAGTGGGCGCGTCATATAGACGATCCAGCACGCAAGAATACCATCATTACATCTTTCAACCGCAATTTTGCAAAACGTAATGATGGCCTTTCTTCTACACATGCATTTGTAGCATCTCCCGAAATCGTTACTGCAATTGCACTTTCAGGCAGCCTTAGTTTCAACCCATTAAAAGACAAACTGAAAAACGATAAAGGTGAAGAAGTAATGCTGGCAGAACCACAAGGTTTTGAACTGCCTCCAAAAGGATTTTCAGTTGATGATCCGGGCTATCAGGCACCCGCAGAAGATGGCAGTAAAGTATCCGTTGTTGTAAAAGATGACAGCACCCGTTTACAATTACTCGCTCCATTCTCCGCATGGGAAGGCACTGACCTTACAGGCATGAAACTGCTTATAAAAGCTTTCGGCAAATGCACCACCGACCACATCTCCATGGCAGGCCCCTGGCTTAAATATCGCGGGCACCTGGACAATATCTCCAACAACATGCTCATTGGCGCCATTAATGCATTCAATAAAGAAACCAATAAAGTAAAGAACGAGATCACAGGCCAATACGACGAAGTACCTAATGTGGCCCGCGCATACAAAGCAGCCAACATAGGCAGCGTAGTAGTAGGCGACGAGAACTATGGCGAAGGCAGCAGCCGGGAACACGCAGCAATGGAACCACGCCACCTGGGCGTTAGGGCCATCATAGTAAAAAGCTTTGCGCGCATACACGAGACCAACCTTAAAAAACAAGGCATGCTGGCGCTCACCTTTGCAGACAAAGCAGACTATGACAAACTGCAGGAAGATGATACCCTGGATATTACAGGCCTTGCATACTTTACACCCGGAGAACCTTTAACAATGGTTTTACACCATAAAGATGGCAGTTCTGAAAACATTAAACTGAACCATACCTATAATGAACAACAGATAGAATGGTTCAAAGCCGGAGGTGCGCTCAACGTGATCAGGCAGGAATTTGCGAAAGCACATTAAGTTTAAACAATAATATAAGATCAGACCGCCCCTAAAAGGGGCGGTTTTTTTATTAAAATTTTATTAAAACAATTACAATGATGGTTTTATAACTATCATTCATTAAATTTGCCCTATACCACTCCATTATGCAGAAGCTATATAAGATCAAGAACTTTATTGAATGGAAGGCCTTTGGCGTTTGCAGTGCCATAGGCGAAAGACTTGGCATAGCAACATCTCATATCCGTTTGTGGTTTATTTATATCTCCTTCCTTACCATGGGCTCCCCTATCATTATCTACATGATCCTTGCCTTCTGGATGAACCTTAAAAACTACTTCTGGCAAAGAAAAAGAAACCCCTTGAAGTGGTTATAGTCTACTCTGTTTAAGCCAATCAAGCTGTCAACCAATCAACTAATTACTTCATCTTCTCCACCCTAAGCAATTTCCTGCCCTCATAAAACTTCACCCTATTCACACCGGTATATTTTGGCACAACAGCTAATGCCAATGGCTGTATAGTATAGGTTATTGGATACGATCTCTTTACCTTAAAATACACCTCAATAAAATTACCCGCTCTTATTGCACTTACATATTCTATACTGGTTTCCCTGTTCGTTTCCGGCAGCGCCAGCATCAAAACCATTTCTTTTTTAAAATCGGGATAATCAATTTTATTAGTCATGGTTTTAGCTATCCCGAACATTTTATCAAATTGTTTTTCCTTAGTTATAACAACATAGTTCATCCCCTTTCCAAGTTCGGTACGGTTTGTTAAGAAGTATCCCCTCAAGTGCTTTAATATAATATCAGTAGGCTGCCCCCATACACCTAAAGCAGGTATCAAACAAAGCAAACCTATCCATAAACCCTTCCTCATACCCCTAAAGTAATAAAATAAGTTTTCTTTCGTTATTCCATATACTCCCGGATTTACGTCTATACTGGTAGATTACCGATTCATCAAATATGCATATCAGTGAAACTTTTCTGTAATTATATTTACTAACACATTACACAGGATTATTGAGAATTTAGAAATTGAAATAAAACCATGGGCTTCACAAAAAATTTACCCGCTGTAATACTGGGCGCACTTGTTGCCCTACTCTTTACCTTCCTGCTGCAGAACTTTGTAAATAACATCTACCCCCTGCCACCCGGCACAGACATGTACGATGCCGAATCTGCCGCCAAGGCTTTTGCAATAATGCCCAGGAACGGCCTTTATATCGTGCTTGCCAACTATTGCATCACCTCTTTCATCGGCGGCATACTCGCCACACTTCTCTCTAAAAGAGAAAGAAAGAACCCCGCCATAATAGTGGGCATCATTCTCAGCATCGGCGCCATCTGGAACTATTTTTTACTCCACGAACCACTTTGGTTTTTTATTGCAGCTCTATTCACTTACCTGCCCTTCACCTACCTGGGCTATTGGCTCCTCAGGAAAAAGTGATCCTAACCCACCTGTCCAATCCTCAGCCAAATTATTTAAATTGCCTTCAAATTATCAATGGCATTTATGAAGCGCATATTTTTTATACTCTCCGCACTGGGCATATTGGCAATTAGTTGCAACAACAGCAGCAACACACAAAACAATACATCTCAAACCGATACCACACATATCAACGGAAACACACTAAACCCGCCCCCAGGCAACAACCCCTTCAATAACCCTCAAAACACCAAGCCTACTACCGCCAACACCCCCGCCGCTAAGCCCACCCCCCAATCCATCAACTCCGCCCTGCCCGCTGGCGCCTCCAGGTGGGAACAAACTGACCAGTTGGACCTTAGGATCCATAAAAAAATGTATTTCGCTAATATAACCTCCACCTATCCACTACACTTAAAAAGCGGGGCAATAAATGCAGGCCTTCTCCTCAAGTTTAAAGACGGTAAAAACGAAGCCGTACTTAGAATGGACAAAGGGGGGGAATTTACCAAAAATGCAAAAAACAACAATATAAAAGCCATATTCGATTCCACAACAACGGTAAATCTGCATGGCGAAGTATCAGAGTACATGCCCAACTGCATCACTATTAAAGATGCAGACAAACTCATTGCTAAGATAAAAACCTCAAAAAGGCTCATTTTTGAGGCAGATGTAGAGAATGAAGCCCCTCAAAAAATAATATTTGATGTAGAAGGCCTGAAATGGACACATTAAGCATTACCACAATGCCAATCAGCAAAATGCCCCCTGTTTTTAGCCCGGCAGCAAAAAAGATCAATAAAAACGGCGATATTCAATTAAAAAATGATTAATTTTTTGTTGTTTTTGGGAACTTATATTACCTTTGCAGTCCTTAAAAAAATCTATTTAACAGTAACAAATGCCTACAATACAACAATTAGTACGTAAAGGTCGTCAGCAAATCCGTGCCAAGTCTAAGTCCCGCGCTTTAGATGCTTGTCCGCAACGTCGTGGTGTATGCACCCGCGTTTATACAACTACACCCAAGAAACCAAACTCTGCCTTACGTAAGGTAGCTAAAGTTCGCCTTACCAACAAAGTAGAGGTCATCGCATACATACCAGGTGAAGGTCATAATCTGCAGGAACACAGTATCGTTTTAATTCGCGGAGGCCGTGTTAAGGATCTTCCAGGTGTTCGTTACCATATTGTTCGTGGCGCATTAGATACTGCCGGTGTAAAAGACCGCAAACAAAGCCGCAGCAAATACGGTACCAAAAGAGACAAAAAAGGCGCAGCAGCCAAAAAATAATTTTATTCATAAAAACAAATAAAGCCATTCAATAAAAGATGAGAAAGGCACAAGCAAAAAAGCTTCCTTTAGCACCGGATCCCAAGTTTAATGACAAGCAGGTAACACGCTTTGTGAATTGCCTGATGTGGGGTGGGAATAAAACTACGGTTCTCGGAATGTTCTACGATGCACTGGACAAAGTAAGCACAGTTACCAACGATAACGGTTACGAAGTATGGAAACGTGCTTTGGCTAATGTAACTCCAAGTGTAGAAGTGCGCAGCCGCCGTATTGGTGGTGCTACCTTCCAGATACCAAGTGAAGTTCGTCCCGACCGCAAAATATCTCTGAGCATGAAATGGCTCATACGTTACAGTCGCGAACGCAATGGCAAGACCATGGCCGACAAGCTCTCTAACGAGATAATAGCAGCAGCCAAAGGTGAAGGCGCAGCATACAAAAAGAAAGAAGATACGCACCGTATGGCAGAAGCTAACAAAGCTTTCAGTCACTTTAAGGTTTAATTTTCAGCAACATTTTATATCAAAAAGAGAATCCCTTCCGCCGGAAGGGATTCTCTTTTTGCATCTCTTACTGCCTGGGGATTGCTTACTCCATCCGTCCCGGCTGCCATGATATAGCTTCATGCCGTGCTATTTTTTATTCAGCAACTTTTTTATGCCGGGGTAATTACTATCATACTGTGTGCAGCGAAAGGCTTTGGGGTTTTGAGGGCTTAGTTTATACTCCCACACTATATCCCCCGCAGCATTTATCTCGTAGAATATTCCTTTGGTTGCAGAGCAGATAAGCACATTGCCGCTGGATAACATTTGTGCCCCACCTTCAAAAGGATTCCATAATGGTTCCGGTGCAGGGTAGGTCCAGCTGGGTTTGCGGGGAGCATAAGTGGAGTCGTGCAACATCTTATAATGGCCCGCGCTATCCCTCGGATCAATGATATTGACCGTTGTTAAACATAATGTATCTCCCTGACAGCGGTCAAAGCCATCATTGTTTATCATGATCTTATTTGCATACGGATAATGAGCAGGTATCCAATAAGGGCTGTGCTGCCCGAAAAGCTGTTGCGGACCCTTTTGCCCATATGCATGCGGGTTACCCCAGCGATATAAAAAGTTGCCCCCTTTACCATACTTCCCGCCGCTGCCATGCTTCGCCTGCTTTATGGTGGTGCTGTGGTCAATAATATAAACCTCGTTCAGATTGCGGGAGCTCACCATCACCTGGTCCAGGGCCTCATTATAGGTTACCGCATTCATGTGTATCCAATCCACAGGAAACCCTACCGGTGTGCCCGTATCATTCACATTCAGCAGGTATGGGCTGCTTCCTGTCGAGTCAAGATGATTCCAAAACCGCCAGTGCCATACCTCCCTTACATTTTTATGTTTTGCATCAGGGGGCGCCAGCTCCACTACCTTGCCACTCCATATATCGGTATTTACAGGCAATAAATTACTGCTCCTTCCTGCATTTATAGCCTCCTGGTAAGGTATCTTCTCCCATACATCTGCCAGCACATGCCCGTTTTTCAGTATCGGATAAATATCATGGGTTTGTTGCTCCGTTGCCGAATTAATAGTATAAGTCCATAAAGTATCACTGTTCCGGTCATACATCGCTATCAGCCCGCCGGGGTAGCCGCAACCCGTGTCCGATCCATTATAATACCGGATATCCTCTGCGCGCAGCAGGTTGCCATCAGGCAGCAGGTAAACCGCCATGCCGGGAGGATTCAGGCAATGCCATTTATACACAATGATATTGCCGGGTTTATAAAGCAGGTAGGTGGTGTCCATTTTTTCAGGCGAAAACAGCACATAGCCCGCTTGCAGAGAATCATCCACAGATATAACCCCCTGCCCCGGTTGAGCATTGGCCGGGTAATAGACCATAAAGAAGCAAAACATCAAACAGAGCTGATGCTTTTTGCTGCTGAGCAGCACACATAAATAATTGTAAACCTTTTCCATGTTGTTTGTTTTTAGATGTTAGGAAATATCAAACGATAATCCTATACAAACCTACTTTAAGCGCTTGCTGAAAAAAGCCCAAAGTAGGCAATGGTGCCATTAGCAGTGTAAAGAGTGAAAAAACGGGAGGGAACGTGTGCTTGAAATGGCTCTTGCACTGCATTAAGGCTTCGAATGTTTCGGGGATTCCATGGATTCAGCTACCCAGTTAAGTAGTCTCGTAATAAAAAATAATGTTCGGCGTATGTCTCGGACTTCTACGTCGCTGCACTTGCCAATCTCTGGATTGGCGGCTGTATTACCTCCCTCAGCAAAGGTCTTATATGCAAAGCCCCATTCCTTCGAATTTATCCCTATATTTACATATATCCATATCCATCAAAACAAAAAAACAAAAAAATGGCACTCATAAACGATACTCCCATAGCGGTCCCTATGGGAGAAAAACCAATCAGCACTTTTGTGATAGGCGATGAGGTATTAGTAGGCGAACTAACGCCAAACACCAATAACGCTACACTACAATGGCTCCCCGCAAAAGTAGGCTTTAGCGCAGGTACAGGTGGTTCCGGCACGGAAATGCTGGTATATATAAGATTCGCGTCTCAGGACAAAGATATAATATGCAGCACAGGTACTAAGCCCTGTTGGCAAACGGACGTCTCACAAAGGTCGCAAAACTACAGCCTGGGCAACTATTGCTGGGCCTCAATAATCAGGCTGTAGAAATAGCATCTATAGCAGTAGGCATGTATCAGGGCGGAGTGCATGATATCGCAAGCAACTGGCCCTGGAAAGGTTCGCCCGATGGTCATCTGCTGCTGGCAAATGGCATAGTGATCGGAGATTATATGATGGAAATTTATTTCGATCAGCTTAGCAGCGTCCTGAAACAAGATGACCACGATACCCTTCCCAATGTCGGCACTCCACAATATGAACTAAAGTATCGAGCAGAGGGAAAGCAATAGCACCTCAACAATCAGCCACCTGCATTAACAAAAAATATTTGCCCCCGTTGAGCATTGTTTACCATAAAAAATATGATGTTCGGCGCCTATCTCTGATTGCGTCGGCGTGGGGCGCGATCTCAGATCGCCACTTTTTATGTTACCCCAACGCGCCAGGCAAACTCCCCCTCCTGTTGCGAGGCACGAAGCAATCTGAGCAGGATAGATTAGCTTTAGCTAAGACTGGGGTGGTGTACTCGCGCAAAACCCAGTCCAGGCAAGTCTTCCAGTCTATTAACAACTTAATACCCGCTCCCAGAGCCACTTTCAGAAAAATATTTGGATTCGCCCTTCCTCATTTTGTATATTTACAGGGAATTTGAGCCAAATATTAACGCAAAAATTTATAAGTTCTTTGAAATCCTGTTTTTAAGGCCCATTTTTCCCGAAAATGTGCAATGAGATGCAATTAAATAATTGATTATCAATTATTTGCATCAAAAACACTGTACCAAAATTGTGCAACAATGTGCCAAATTTGTGCAACTTTTGTGCCATTTTTGTGCAATAATTGTGCAATAATGTGCCACTTTGTGCCACCAACGCTAGCTGTCTGCCTTTGCAGATCCTCAGCAACCTCTGCGTTTATTTTCTGCAAATATCCGCTGCCTGCCCCGCAGCATGCGGAGGGAAAAATTGCAAAAATGAGTACCCTCAAAATGTGGACAATTTCAGGCGCTGTTTTTTCCTTTCAAAAAGGATAAAAATAAAAACAATTAATTCACAATCAATTATTTATAGCTACCAAAATAAAAAAGCAGGGATAAAAATGGATAAAGAAGGATAAAACTATTCACATTTAAATAATTAAACTAAGCATCATTAAATCGCGAAAATTTTTGACTAATAAAAAGCCAGTCCCTCACTTGTGGGTGCAATTCAAATTTTCGCACACACAAAAACAATATTTTATAACAACATATATGTAGAGACGGGATGCATCCCGTCTCTACGCAACACTCACCACAACACATTGTCCTACTATTACAGCGAAA
>CAIYVS010000172.1 GCA_903929655.1 uncultured Bacteroidota bacterium
TCATTAATTAATTATTAAAAAATAAAAAGTAAATATCCTTATTTGCGTATCATTTTTAACTCTCTTACAAACTGGTAGCCAATGCTGATCTGTAGGGATGGCTGCCTGTAAAAATCATCAGACAACAAACTGGCGCCATTCGTTTTGGCATTGTTCCAGAAATTTTGTGTCAGGCCAAGGTCCACCTGCAAATTAGGAGTGCATTGGTAACCAATACCGCAGGTATAACCAAACCCAAGACAGGAAGAAAAGTCATTCACACTCAGTTTAGGTTGTGTAGATACTCCCGGTTCAGACTGCATAATAGGCAAGGAGGCTATACTTGTTTCGCTCGCATTTATTGCCAGGTTATAGGCAAGGTTTGCACCGCCAAAGAATATAAACTGCCTGAAAGAATAACGAATGGTAACCGGCATCTCAAAACTATGGATGTTTGAGAAATCAAATGAATGTTGGGTAGAATACTTCACATAGTTGCCTGTTCCGGGCTCGTTAACGTAAGTAGCGTAATTATCATTGATGGTATTATTATTTAAACGGTTAAAATATCTCAGGTCCACCATCATATTCCAGTTATCATTCAGGGCTATATTACCGCTTACACCCATTTGGAATCCTTTTAATGAATAAGGTCCAAAGAAAGTGCCATTGATACCTGCGCTCACACCAGGTGTAAATTGTATGTGTTTGAAATTATATTTGAAATTGTCGATCATTGCATTAAAATGATCCAGGAATGTGAAATTGCCACCCTTCCTGCTTTCCTTTTTCTGTGCATTCAATGTTGACTTGTCATTGAAAGAAGAATTAGGCAACAGTGTATGTTCTGTTTGTTTAGCATTCATTGCCAGCATTTCATTTCCACCCTGGTTTTCATTTGTAATAATATTCACCTTATCCCTGGATATGGTATCCGTATGGTAAATACCTCTTTGAGTTTTACGATCATAAACAAAATGTTCGCTCACCTGCAACTTGTCCATCATTACTCTCTTCGTTTCTGTAGCCTGCATATTCATATTCTTTGCACTTGCCACAGCAGCTGTATTTGAAGCCGGTTTAATACCCAGGTTAGTCGCATTCATTTTAGCAATGTGCTGCCTGGTAATTGAAATATGCTTATTATTTGAAACATTTACAGAACTGGCACTTGCAGGGATCATTTGAGGTTTAACACTTGCAACTTTTAAGCCGGCAAGTAATTTGGGTGCATTTACCCCTTTATTATTATGGGTCTTTTTAGCAACTAACTTAGTCTCATTTGAAGTATTACTTGAAGTTAATTTTGCTTGTTCCTGGTTAATACTATTATCTTTTATTTTCAAATTTTCATTTGAAGCAATACTTGAAGTTGAAGCACTGCCTGAATTTAAAGTAAGGCTTGCATTTTCATTTGCAACTATTTCATTTTCATTGTTTTGCGTATTATTTATTGATTTATTATGCTTAGCTGAGTTTTTATTAGACTTTTTAGGCTCAATATTGCATGCAATAGCACTATGATCGTTCTTATTATCAGTTGCGGTAGCTGATGATAAGACATTATTATTCAACTTATTACCACTTTCATTATTGGTATTTTTACTAGCAGCCGGAATACTCACAATGCCGCTTCCGGATGCCAAAGCTTCACCATGTCCTCTGAAGGCATGTATAGCTTCATAACTTCCTATCGTGGCACTGGCAAGCAATAACAAACCTGCGGTATAGCCCAGCATCCTGCGCCAGTTAGCACCTGCTGCTTTTACGGGCATCTTATTGTCCAGCAGATCACTCATCCTCATCCAGGCCCCTGCCCGCTCTTTCTCCTCGGCCCCGCTTAGCCGCTGCCTGAACAGGTCATCAATATTTATCATGTTGTTATCCATTGGGATAATCTTTTTTTATTGTTTAATGTGTAATTGCATTCGTTCTATCTTATCCTTCAGCACCCGTCGTCCTTCCGATAAATGCCATTTCGATGTTCCTTCGCTTATGCCCAGCATCTTTCCTATTTCCCGGTGCGAGTAGCCATCCATCACGTACATATTAAAAACCACTTTTGTTGCGCCCGGCAAGCCGTCCACCAATAGCAGCAACTGATCGTAATACAGTTTATCTGCGTGGTCTTTATGCACATATTGGTCTTTTTCCACCAGCATTATCTTTTCGTTGTATTGCATATTTTGCTTTACATAATCAGATACTGAATGAAAAACGATCTTTCTTAACCAGCCTTCAAAAGAACCTTGAAAAGTATATTGTTCCACCTTCTGAAATGCCCTCAAAAATCCATTGTTAAGCACCTCTTCAGCCTGGTTTTCATGGTCTATATACCTGCGCACAACAGTCATCATCCTGGGGTAGAAAAGCTTATACATCTTCTCCTGTGCGCTCCTTTCGTTTCGGATGCACCCATGAATGAGCTCTTGCAACTCCGTGGTCTGACCAGGTACTGTATAAGCCAATGCTACAGGCAAGTATGTTAGTTTTAATAAACTTTACGAAATAATAGACTGCTTTCCCTTAAAAAGAGTTGGGTATACAATCCCTAATCTTACTAAATTAACAAATTTTAGCCACTTTTAGTATAAAAACCCTCAAAAAATCGGGACAGTCCTTTAATATTAAGTCAATTTAGCATTGCCCGGCTAGCACATCCTGTTTAAATAAAATGGGTTAAAATCATTCTGTTTTTCAGGATTATCTTTGGGGCTGCCATTTGTAATGGCATCATTTTTCTTAAGACCAGGCATTTCAAATTAAAAAATTTATGAATAATACCATATTTACTGATAGTCGTTTGTTAGATGATATAGAAAAATTTGCAAGGGTTAAATTTATAAAAAGAGATGCCATTCTTATGGCGCCGGGTGATGAAGTTTTTTTTGTCCCGATAGTTCAGCAGGGCGTTTTACGCATTGTAAGGCAAAACGATGAGGGAAAAGAGATATTTCTTTATCACCTGTATCCCGGCCAGACCTGTGCTATGGCCATTAATTGCTGCCAGGGACATAAAAAAAGTAGTATTAAAGCCATTGCAGAAGAGGATTCGGAAATACTGCAGATTCCTGTCAACCTGGTAGACGACTGGTTCAAATATCCTGAATGGAAAACATTTGTAAATAGTACTTATAGTAACCGCTTTGCCGAGCTCATCGAAGTTATAGACCTGATAGCATTCAGTAATATGGATAAGCAGGTGATGCACTACCTGAACGAGCGTGCAAGAGCTGTTGGCAGCAAGGCCATCTATATTACACACCAGCAAATAGCGGACGAATTACATACACACAGAGAAGTGATCAGCAGGCTCTTACGCACCATGGAACAAAAGAACATGCTTAAGCTGGGAAGAAACACTATAGAACTTCTTGAGGCTTAAGGAACATTTGTTCCATATTAAGAACTTCCCATAGACGAATTTTGTGTCAGAAATCAAAAAACTTCTGATTATGAAAAAAAACATGGGCACAGTTGACCGCATCCTGAGAATACTAATTGCGATCGTCATTATCGCATTGTATTTCACAAATACCATCAGCGGCACACTCGCAATTATATTGCTTATACTGTCAGGTATATTTATTCTTACAGGCTTTATCAGCTTCTGTCCGCTATACCTTCCTTTTGGTATAAGTACACGAGGCAAAAAAGCTGAATAATTTTTCTTTTAACAGGCCTTTAAAAAATTAAATGCCTTTATCCAACAAATGTTCCCTAATAAATGTAAATAAGCTAGGACCTTTGCATCAGCAAAATAACAATAGCAAAAAATAGTATGAGCCATTTCCTTTCAAAATATAAATTAGAGATAGCAGGTCTGTTTGTCGGGGCCATTGCCGGTTTTTGTTACTGGTATTTTGTTGGTTGTGCATCCGGCCAATGTGCCATAACATCAAAGCCCTTAAACAGCTCTCTATACGGGGCCATTTCAGGAGCACTCATCTTTGGTTTATTTAAAAAGAATGAAAGCAAGAGCAACAGTTAAACAATCAATTAAAATATATGGATAGTATTTCAGAATTATTAAAATCAAACGAAACATTAGTAGTAGACGTAAGGTCGCACGAAGAGTTCGTGGGCGGACATGTGGATGGAAGCATCAATATCCCCTTAAATTTAATTCCGCTCCGGGTCGATGAATTAAAAGGCAAGGGGCATATTGTTTTATGCTGTGCATCCGGGAGCAGGAGCGGACAAGCTACTTCCTTTCTCAGGCAATATGGTATAGAATGCACAAACGCAGGCGCATGGACCAATGTAGAATATTATAAAAACAACTAAAAAAATGATAGAAAAAATAAAGAAAATGTTGGGCATAGGGCCTAAAGTGGACCTTGGAACAGTAATTGCCAATGGCGGAGTAATAATAGATGTGCGCACAACCGGCGAATATGCCGGTGGGCACGTAAAAGGTTCTTTAAACATACCACTTGCCAGCTTAAACAGCCAGATGTCAAGGTTAAAAAAGGATAAAGCCATAATTACCTGTTGTGCATCAGGAATGAGAAGCGGCTCTGCAAGATCCATCTTGCAATCCAATGGTTTTAAAGAAGTGTACAATGGCGGCAGTTGGTATAATCTTAAAAAATTTGAACGATGAGCAGCTTTAAAACAAAGCTATTTACCAATTGGCACCTCATGCGCATCATGAGATTAGGAATTGGCCTGATGATACTTGTAATGGGTATAAAAGGCCGGGATTGGACAGCAGGTATGTTAAGTGCGTTTTTTTTATACCAGGCAATAACAGATACAGGCTGCTGCGGAACCCAGGGCTGCTTCACGCCCAATGAACCCCAAAAGA
>CAIYVS010000173.1 GCA_903929655.1 uncultured Bacteroidota bacterium
CAAAAGCCCGTTCCCTATGGCTGCATCTCAGCCTTTTCGATATACTCCAGATGTCGTTTAGCTGGATAGACAAATTTATTATCTCGCTGGTTCTATCCGCATCGCTTTCTGCTATATATTATAATGGTTCTATGAACATACCATTCCTGCCATTGCTATTAAGCGCGGCAGGTTCCGCAGTACTGATAGAATTATCAACAGTTAAAAAAGACAATGAAACCCAACACACTATATTCCTGATGCTGCAATCTGCAAAGGTGCTATCATCCATCATTTTCCCCGTGTTCTTCTTTTTAATATTTTACAGGTACCAGTTGTTTGTAAGCATTTTTTCAGATAAATACATACCCGCTATACCTGTCTTTCTGCTCGCTACAATGGTCCTTCCCCTAAAGGCTTATAACTTCACTACAGTATTGCAGAACCAGCATAAAGGGCCCATTATAACCCTGGGTGCAGTGCTTGATCTCTTATTGGCCTGCTTGCTGATGTATCCCTTATATAAATGGCTTGGCTTGCCCGGCGTGGCATTAAGTTTTGTTATCACTACCTATTTGCAGGCAGCATTTTATCTCTATCATGCAGCACGTACACTTAAGGCAAGCATCTACCATCTGCTGCCATTTGTCAACTGGCTTATAAAACTCATTGTTTTTGGCATTGCCCTTATAGCTATTCATTATGTAACAACAAGCTATTTTACAGGCATAATTGCTTTAATTTTGGGTTGTATTGCTACTGCGGTAATAGTTCTGATTTCATTATTCATAGAAATGAAAAACATGAAGCAACAATATGTCAATTCATAAAAAACGGCTTAGTGATATAAACAATTCCGGTTTCGGCCCCAACAGTAATGTTGAAGGTAGCCGACTGACCAATAAGGATGGCTCTACCAATCTTAAAAAAGTGGGTTTGCCGTTTTGGGACCGTATCAGCACTTACCATACACTTTTGCGTATGAAAAGTACCCATTTTCTCCTTTTTATCCTGCTTCTGTATACTTGTGTTAATATATTATTTGCGACCATTTATTTCATGATCGGGGTTCAGAACCTTGTTGGCATTGATGGCATCCATAGCCATATGCACGAGTTTATGGAAGCCTTCTTTTTCAGCTCTCAAACATTAACTACAGTAGGCTATGGGCATATAGCGCCTTCCGGCCTGGCTACCAACACTACAGCTTCTGTTGAGTCTTTGGTAGGCATTCTTATTTTTGCTTTGGTTACCGGTTTGATATATGGCCGTTTTGCAAGACCAAAAGCATTTATACTTTTTAGCGAAAACTTACTCGTCGCTCCTTTTAAAGATACCCGCGCTTTAATGCTGCGCATAGCTACTTATAAAAACAATCACCTCACAGATGTAGAAGCCCTCATAACAGTGGCTCTGCATGTAACAGAGAACGGAAGAACATCTACCCGTTTTTATCCTTTACAACTTGAATATGCAAAAGTAAACTCCCTTGCACTCAGCTGGACATTGGTTCATCCGCTGGACGAAAACAGCCCCATGTATAATTTTAGCGAACAGGATTTTAAAGAAAGTAAAATGGAATTGATCGTGGCTATAAAAGCTTTTGATGACCATTTTTCAAATATTGTGCAACAACGCACATCATATAACTATCCCGAATTGGTTTACGGCGCCCGTTTTCTGCCAATGTTTCACAGGGCACCTTCCGGCACTCATACCATCCTCGAATTGAATAAAGTAAATTTATATGAGCCTGTAAAATTACCTGAAATTCATCCCGGTTTCACAGAATCAGAAACTTTGGCGGTGAATGCTTAAATTTGCATATGCTTAGCACAAATACCTCACTGTCAAATGCTCCGGGTTTTATAGATAAAGAAGAACAGTATAGTGCACACAATTATCATCCCTTACCGGTTGTGCTTACAAAAGGGCAGGGGGTATACCTTTGGGATGTTGACAATAAACGTTATTACGATTTCCTTTCGGCATATTCTGCAGTAAACCAGGGCCATTGCCACCCGGAAATAATCGCGACATTTATTGAACAGGCACAACGCCTCACCCTTACTTCACGTGCCTTTCACAATGATGCACTTGGCGAGTTTGCAGAATTTATCACGAAATTCTTTGGCTATGATAAAGTGCTGCCCATGAACACAGGTGTGGAAGCTGTAGAAACCGCAATCAAACTTGCACGCAAATGGGCTTATGAAGTAAAAGGAATTGAAAAAAATAAGGCTAAGATCATAGTTTGCGAAAATAATTTTCACGGGCGGACAGTAAACGTCATATCTTTCAGTACCGACCCTGATGCAACGGAGAATTTCGGACCTTTTAATCCCGGTTACGAGATCATACCTTTTAATGATATCCCGGCATTACAAAAGGTACTTCAGGACAAAAATGTAGCAGGATTTTTAGTAGAGCCTATCCAGGGCGAGGCAGGAGTTATTGTACCAGATGATGGATATCTCTCTTTGGCAGCAAAAATGTGTAAAGAAGCCAATGTGCTTTTTATGGCAGACGAAATACAAACTGGTCTTGCACGCACGGGCAAAATGCTGGCATGCGATCATGAAAATGTAAGGCCCGATATCCTTATACTGGGTAAAGCCCTGTCAGGAGGCACTATGCCGGTTTCAGCCGTACTTTGCGATGATGAAATTATGATGACCATCAAACCCGGTGAACATGGCTCTACTTATGGAGGTAATCCCCTGGCTTGCAAAGTTGCTATCACGGCATTAAAAGTGCTCAGCAAAGAAAACATGGCCTCAAATGCCACAATTCAAGGCGCTTATCTGCGCGAACAATTAAATACTATCGACCACCATCTTATCTCCATTGTGCGCGGGAAAGGCCTGCTAAACGCGATTGTAATAGCCCGCGCAGATAATAAAGACACAGCATGGAACCTATGCCTGCAGCTTATGGAAAATGGCCTGCTTGCAAAACCCACTCACGGCGATAAAATCCGTTTTGCACCACCTTTAAGTATTACCTCTGCACAGATGAAAGAATGTGTAGATATCATCCGTCATAGCCTTCACTCATTATAATGCATACACACGTAGAAAAACATTTTAAGAGCTCCGAACTGGTTACAGATATCGTAATTGGTATGTCAGACGGATTGACTGTTCCATTTGCATTGGCTGCCGGTCTTAGTGGTGCGGTATCTTCTACTGCCATAATCATCACGGCAGGCCTTGCGGAAGTTGCTGCAGGTTCCATTGCAATGGGCCTCGGAGGCTACCTTGCGGGCAGAACTGAAGTAGATCATTACAATTCTGAGCTGGAAAGAGAAAAAATGGAAGTAGAGGCCGTACCGGAAGTAGAGAAACAAGAGGTACGTGATGTTTTTGCCAATATGGGCTTAAGCAAAGAAACCCAGAACCTCATAGCTGATGAAATGGCCAAAGACAAAGCCAATTGGATTGATTTTATGATGCGCTATGAACTGGGACTTGAAAAACCAGACCCCAAACGTGCCCGCAATAGTGCCATGAATATTGGTATCTCTTATGTCGTTGGAGGACTTGTGCCGCTTTCGCCCTACTTTTTTAACACAAACCCGCTCGATGGCCTCAAGTGGTCCTGCCTCATTACAGTGATCTGTTTGTTCATTTTTGGGTATTTTAAGGCTAAGATCACCGGCCAGAACCCATGGGGCGGGGCATTACGCGTCACTTTAATTGGCTCTGTGGCCGCAACAGCGGCATTCTTTATTGCCAGGTTATTCAGTCACTAAAACAAAATCGTCACCATTCCATTTTTACAAATTTGAATGCATTTATAAATTTGCTTCATTATATTTGTTTTATCCAACATGCTATAAATGGAACAATACCAGGTGGAAAACCTATTGCAAGGCAAATGGACATGCAATGATATAGATCTTTGTTTTGAAATAGAG
>CAIYVS010000174.1 GCA_903929655.1 uncultured Bacteroidota bacterium
ATACACCGAAGCCGTCTTAGTACTTCTTGCTGTAGTTTGGAATAAAACATCACTCGAGGTTAGGAAAAACTGAGCTTCATCGATCCAAAGAAATATAGGTCTCATTTCTTCTTTTTTGTTGGTGGGCAGATTCTCCCTTTCCTTTTCAACTATCATCTGGAATATGATTTTAAAGATTAACTGTGCCATCTTACCAGTCTCTCTGAATTGCTTAATATTTAGATCTAGAACCACGACTTTACCCTCAAAGATAGATTCAGGTTTAAAATTAGAAAGCTTTGGATCACATGAAAGTATTGATCTGATCTCACCTCGAAGTAGATTATCAGCGAGACTTGTAAACATAGAGATGATTGAGCTTCTAGGTTCTGGATCCATATTTGGAAACTCATATTGCCAGTAATTTGAAGTTAGTTCTTCAAATTCTAGGATAGTATCCTGATCTTTTATCTCGCCCATTTTAGCTAGAGCATTAAGATAAATCTCTTTAAAATATCCACCCAGAGCATTTTTCTCATCAAAAGCGATACTTGCCTCAATAGGTGATTTAGGGGCGTTGACTACCACCTTATACATATCTTGAATTGAAACTGAACCAGTAGAAGTAACCAGAAGATTAATGGTATTTTTAATAAGCTGCTCCATGGCGTTTTGCCAGTAATCCCCACTGTTTGATTTTTGCAGGGCAGATAGTAAGACATGAGTAATATTGATAGTATTGTAGCCTTTCTTCACTAGATAATCTAAAAAATTAAACTTAATTTTACCATCAGTATTTATAATTACTAGATCCTCTTTTCTCTTTAGATCTTTACAATATTGTTCCCACATCAGAGCATCTCCAGCTTTTACGGTGAGGACTAATCCACCAAAAAGATTATACAGATAGGTTTTAGCGAGTGTTTGACCACTACCTGAAGTTTTGCCAGATCCTGTACCTCCAAAGATTTGTACTCCTTCCACCGCATCTCCAATAGTCCAGTAGTCATCATTAATTTTAAGCAATGCATCACTTAATTTAAACTGGAATTCTTTACGTTCCATATACGAGACAATATTGTCAGGAAGATCAGGTTTAATAGGTTCTATATCAGGTTTGTTGATTTCATCCATAGTAATTAGATTAAATATCTTTAAATGATGTCATTGATCTTTCAACAATTTGATTAGTATTAGTAAGAGTATTTTTAGATATATTCTCAGAACCAAAATCAGAAAGTTGAACCAAACAGGCAAGCTCATTGCAGTTTAGATATGATCCATAACTTCCCCGATTTAGAGGTATAAACAGATCTTCAGCTTTGGTATAGCGAAGTGATGGAAAATGAAACTTAGAAGTTTTAGAGACAAAATAGTTCTCTTTGGAGAGTAAATTAAAACAGGAAGCTAGATTATCGACCACGAAACTGCGGGATCCAATCACAGATATTTTAACACTAAATATCGCTGAGATATTCTTGGTTTCTAACTCTTTGACCTCTTTCACTAAATTGTGATCAATGCCATATTCTTTGCCATTCTTCATGGCTCTAAAATTTAATTTTGAGATTTGACCTCGGAGTTTGCTTTGAGCATACCTAGGTCTAAATGCAAACACTATACTTCCAAAATCCTTATCTTCTAATTGCCTCATATTTTGGATCAAACTTTTTATAAAAATTGAAGTATCTGATTTAAAGTTTCCAAAAGTCGATGAACTAGAAAGCTTCAATGCATATGGTTTAAACTTGGTTTCAATACATTGCTTTTGGATCAAAAGTAGGGGATCAACCACATCCTGAACAATATATACGCCTTTTATCTGCTCCAGTTCTTGAGTTATGCTTTGAAGTGTATCACTTCTTGAAGCTGTGATGATAAAACAGGAAATATCTTGGCTCTTGTTTTGATGAACTTCAAAAGTGACTATACCGCCTTTAGCAAGGCTGTGGAGCTTGGATAGAAGAGTCACAAACTCTAAAACCAGATCACTTTTTTCCATGGTTTTGTTAGAGAAAGTAACTTTGAGGAAATATCGCTTAATTCTCAGTTCTTTTTTACTCCTAATTACCGTAAATATTGTATAACAGACAAGAATAGCAATTGTAATTCCAACAGTCCATATAGTTAGATTTATATACTTTGGATCAAGGTTTGAAGCCCCTTCACTTATCTGACCCAGAAGCATTTTAGTATAATCTGTAGCCATATCAAAAGATCACAGTAAATTGATCAAACTCTGGTCGAGGGATTGGGTTGAATACACTATCTTTGTCTTGAAGCTCTGAGGTGTATAGCTCTTTGATTTTCTCTCCATTTTTAATGGATGCTTGAAACTCAGGACTTTGACTTCGGTTTATCTGAATGAGTAGTTCTTGTTGATTGGTGATTGAGATGTAGGTTATAATCTCACCTTGTTTGGTTTTGTAAATATTTGGTATAATGTTTAGCTTACCAGTATCATCAAATGTAATTTGATCTACAACTGAATACAGATCGTCAACATTTCTAACAGTATAAACTACGCCTTGGTCGGTTGTGGCAATTTTGGAATACTCGCCTAAGTCG
>CAIYVS010000175.1 GCA_903929655.1 uncultured Bacteroidota bacterium
AGGCTATCTTGAATCACCGTTTTTCTAAATAATGGCATATTGGGGTAATTCAAATATTGTAGCTATATTTATGAAACAGCTTTTAAACACAGTTATTCTAAAAACCTACAAACACGTTTATGAAATACAGGATACTTCTTTTCATGTTATTGATATCATCGCTGTTGTATGTGAATGAGAGCAGGGCTGCATTTCCTGTTTACCAAAACCATCCTGTAAACCCTGCTGCCAGCGAAGGGGTAGCGGTGGGAAATATAAAAGCAGAGCCGAAGGATGATTCTGATACATTTGCTATACTGGCCTTAGTGAGCCTGTTTGTTTTACCTCCTCTTGCCGTTGTATTTGGTGCGATAGGTATGAATAAAAGACGAAGGCATCATAATCTGGCTTTGGTATGCCTTATACTTGGAGCGATATACACAGCGGCTTTAATAACTTCTATCATTCTATCCGTAAATAGTGTAGGAATGCGATAGATTGGCTTCTTGTTTGTCGTCAGCCTGAATCTCGTTTCATTGTGTGTACCTGAGGAAAATACAGGTTTGCTTAAAATATTTTTGATCTATGTCATTTGTCTATCATGATCCGCTTACTGTGTGCAATCCAAAGCGGTTTATTAAGAATGTAGATGTACTGTATGATGGCAAGGAGGATGGTTTTTCTCTGGCAATCATTGACTGGGAAGGAACTGAGCATATAGGTATAAGATGGAATGTTGCTATAAAGGAACGTGGTGAAAACGATAAGCAAAGCGGAGCCCTTATCTGCAATGGTTCTCCTTCTTTAAGTAATAAGCCTTCCTGGTTCATCCTGCCACGCGAGTTGTTTGATCCTGCATTGTTTGATAAGGATAGCGAGCAGTTTTTGGAGTTGGTATCGAAGTGGGGGAGATGAGCATTAATGTTCAATTGCCCGATGCGCAATGGCTCAATTGGAATGAGACGCTTCAGTAACTATTGGATATCCTATTAAATAAATGGATTTATTATTCGCAACTTCGTTTCTATAAGCTGTTGATGCTGCATATCTTCTGAATAAATGATATTGCAGTTTTCCAAAATTGCAGCGGAAAGTATGGTGCAATCATACCAATTCAGACGATAGCGGATCCTCAATTCAAACGCTTTTTCAATTGTTGAAACTGTAACAGGAACAACTTTGCAATAAGTTAGCAGCAGGCTTTTATGTTGTTCAATTTGTGCAAGGCTTAAGGTGGAAAATTTCTTAAAAAGCACATTCATGTTTTCGGAAACGACTTGCGTGCTGATAATGGGGTAGCTTTTAAATATTTGTTTAGCGATTTCTTTTTTAGCAACATTATCGCTTAACAGGTATAATAAAATATTGCTGTCAACAAAAATCTTATCGTTCGTTAGCTTCATCCCTGTTGAAATGGTAATTGGAAAAATCCAGCTTTACGGTATCATAGAAAGTATCAGGGTCGCAAACAATACTATCTATGCTTTTTCTTTCTTCAGATAAAGGCAACACGATCACCTCAACTTTGACACCATATAATTCTTTAGGGAGGTCAATGCTGTGTTCTTTTTCCGTAGGTATCATTATCTGCTTATACATACTGGGGCATTTATACAAATATACGATATTTATGATTAGTTTGCAAAATCGCTTTGCAGACACGAGTCATCTGCGCACTTGGCTTTGCTATGACTCGCCAGTGGGGGAAGATCATCACGAGTATGCGCGAGTCTTGCTGAAAAAGCAGAGACTCGCGCCAGTGGGAAAATATACTGTCTTTGAATGCCGGTTGCAAACCGGCTGGACTGTGCAGGCAGGAGCCATCCGCGCGCTTGGCTATGCGACAGACTCGCGCCAGTGAGCAAACAAGGACGAGTAGGGCTATGCTTCAGGCACAAGTTCCATACGCACAAAGCTAGGCCTCAAACTTGCGCCAGCAGGGCACTTGGTTATGCGACAGACTCGCGCCAGTGAGGACTTACTCATAAAGTGGAATATTATTAGAAAATCTTGCAATCCATGTTCCACTTTTATCTGTATTGTCAATATGCCAAATTTTTAAATAATAGTATCTATTATCAAAAGGTAGTTCAATAAATGTTTTTTTTTCTGGCATTATTACTGTCAAAAAATTAAACTTAGCTCGTGAAAAAGATTTTATTACTTCGTTATCAGCATAGCTTAGGACATGGTCAGTGGTGATTCGTTTAGATGATACAATGTTGTTATTAAAATAGATTACGACTGAATCATTATTGAAATCATCGTTGAAAAAGACTCGCCGATACTTGTTATTTTTTATTATGGTTGAATTAACTATATACATTTTTTTGGGATTAGGTTTATCATATTGCAATTCACAACTTTCCTGAACATATTTAAGGTTAATAAAATGATCGCATATATTTTGGGCGATTAAAGTATTTGTATAAAATAAAATACTACCTAAAAGTATCAATGTGCGTATCATTTGGGTTGTTGTTCTACGGTTGCGTTAATATATCCCATTCCTCGCTTGGAGTAGTGTTTGACTACGTCCAGTGGCAGCGAATCTCAGATTTGCGAATGACTAAAACACATACCCCTTCTTCTCCAACAAAGCCTTAGCTATCCTTCTTCTTGCATCCTTAGTATTAAAGTTGTCAGTTTTGGTAAAGCGTTTCAGGCCCATGAGCATCATGCGTTGTTCATCACCTTCTGCAAAAGCATTGATGGCGTTTTTGCCTGCATGATTGATCCTGTCTGCGGCATCGGCTATAAAGGTGCGGGTGGCATCAAGGGCAAGGGGGGCATTGGCATTGTTGTTGCCTGTCATTTTTATGGTGCGCAGGAGCATGGTTTCTGCCTGGAAGGTATCCATGAGCATGTCTGCAATATTCATGAGCAGTTCTTGTTCGGTCTCTATTTTCATCATCAGTTTCTGTGCTGCTGCGCCAGCGCACATGAGGATGGCTTTTTTGAAATTGGCAATTACTTTTTGCTCTGCGGCAAAAGGCCCATCGTTATCTCCCATTTCGGGTATGCTGAGCAGTTCTTTTTGTATGGCCATTGCAGGGCCCATGAGGTTGATGCGGCCTTTCATGGCGCGTTTCAGGTAGGCATCCAGTATCAGTAAGCGGTTGATCTCGTTGGTGCCTTCAAATATGCGGTTGATGCGGCTGTCGCGATAAGAGCGGGAGATATTGTATTCGTCTGAAAAACCATTGCCTCCGTGTATCTGCACGCCTTCATCTACCACATAGTCCAGGGCTTCCGAGCCTATTACTTTCAGCATGGCGCACTCTATGGCGTATTCTTCTGCTGCGCCCAATAAGGTCTCCGCTTCGGGTTTGCCTTCGGCGCGTAGGGCATGTTCTTTATCATCTATCATTTGAGATGTACGATATAGCACAGATTCTGCTGCAAATATGCGAATGGCCATTTCTGCCAGTTTATGCCTTATGGCGCCAAATTTGGCAATGGGCATATTAAATTGTTCGCGGGTAGCGGCATATGCAATGCTGGTACTTAATGCCCGTTTTGCACCACCAAGAGTTGCTGCGCATAGCTTAAGGCGGCCTATGTTCAGGATATTGAAGGCTATGATATGTCCGCGCCCTATTTCGCCCAAAAGGTTGGTTACAGGTATGGTACAATTCTCGAAGAACAATTGGCGGGTGCTGGAGCCTTTGATGCCCATTTTATGTTCTTCTTCCCCGAATGTAAGGCCGGGTGTGTTGCGGTCTACAATGAATGCGGAGAACTTATCGCCGTCAATTTTTGCAAATACCGTAAATACATCTGCAAAGCCTGCATTGGTGATCCATATTTTCTGGCCATTGATGATATAGCTCTTGCCATCGGGACTAAGGGTGGCAGTGGTTTTGGCTCCCAGCGCATCGGAGCCGGAACCTGGCTCTGTGAGGGCATAAGCGCCTTTCATTTCGCCGGTGGCCAGTTTGGGTACGTATTTCTGCTTTTGTTCTTCTGTGCCAAAGTAGAGTATGGGTAGGGAGCCGATGCCGTTATGCGCAGCCATTGCTACAGCAAATGAATGGCCGCCGCCGAGGCATTCATTAATAAGGGTAGCGGTGACAAAATCTTTGCCCAGCCCTCCGTATTTTTCGGGGAATGCAGCACCGAGTAAACCCAGTTCTCCGGCTTTATCGAGCAGGGAAGTCATGAGGCCTTCTTTTTTCTCATCTATTTCTACCAGGTGGGGAATCACCTCTTTATCGAGGAATTCATTGCACATGGCTGCAATATCGTGTTGTTCTTCGCTAAAATCTTCGGGGGTGAAAATCTGTGCGGCATCTGCATTCTGAATGAGAAAACCGCCGCCCATGATCGCTTTTTGTACTTGCGTTTCCATAGTCTAAAGTTAAGTTTTTTAGTTGAATTGTTGATTGGTTGACTAGTTGATAAGTTGATAGCTTGAATAGTTAATATGGATTAGTTAATCGGGAATTTGTAATTTGGTGGTTTATATGGATCATGGGTCAGGGTATATAAGCCTGGGTACGGAACAATTGCATTATTTACGTATGGGGAGTGGTAAGCGCTTGCTTATTGCTTTTCATGGTTATGGTAATGATGCCGGACTTTTTGCTCCTTTTGCGGACTACCTGGGACATGAGTTTACTTTGATATCGGTAGATATTCCGCATCACGGACAAAGCAAATGGCCTGAAAACAAACCTTTTACTTTGGGGCAACTGAAGATACTTATTGAAACTTTCAAAAAAGAAGCGAGGGTAGAAAAAGTATCACTGATTGGATATAGCATAGGGGGGCGAGTATGTCTTAGTATTATAGAGCAAATGCCGGAAAGTATAGACAGTGCGGTGTTGATATCGCCTGATGGACTGGTGTTTAATCCTTTTTATTATTTTGTTACGAGGAGTTTTGTAGGGAAGGGATTGTTCAGGAATTTTTTGAAAAATATGAAGCGTTATCTGCCCCTGGTGGACTGGCTGAAGGAAAGAAAGATAATAAGTGCATCGCGGTACAAATTCGGAATGTATTATTTACAAACTGAAGAGAGCAGGGAGTTTTTACTGCAGGTATGGCCGGGAATGAGCCAGATAGTACCCGATACAAGAAGACTGAAAGCTGCTATAAAGCAATACCATATACCTGTGCATATCTTTATGGGTGCTTATGATAAGGTGATACCTATTGCAGAGGGCAAGCAGTTTGAAAGGGGAATGAAGACTGTGAAACTTCATATTGTAGAGAAAGGCCACCAGTTATTAGACAATGATACCATTCCTAAAATAGCTGAATGTCTCCTGTCATGACGGTATTTCTGATCATCTGTTTACTGCTGACATTGGCATACATCGTACTGATGTTGTTATACAGAAAGGGATGGGCTCTGCAGGAAGAGTTTATTTTGCCTGTAAATTATGAACCCATCACAAGGACCAGCATTATTATTCCGGCACGTAATGAGGCGGGAAATATTGGTAAATGTATTTCTTCTATCCTGCAACAGCGTTACCCGCCGGGGCTTTTTGAAGTTATTGTAGTAGATGACCATTCTGAAGATGATACGGCAAAGATCGTTAGTTCATTTAAGAATGAAAATGTGAAATGTATCAGTCTTGCTGATCATATGCAGGATAAGGGGGAGATCGTTGCTTATAAGAAAATGGCTATTGCAGCCGGTATAGCAAACAGCTTAGGGGAATTGATCATTACTACTGATGCAGATTGTATTGTTCCGAAAGACTGGTTAAGGTATATAGCGGCTGTTTATGAAAAAGAAAATGCGGTGATGATAGCGGGCCCTGTGGACTTTAACTGTGATAATAGCATCGTACAGCAATTTCAATCGCTTGATTTTATGAGCATGCAGGGTATTACTATTGCGGCCCAGCAGTTAAAGCTGGGGAATATGTGCAATGGAGCCAATCTTGCTTTTAGCAGGGAGGCATATCTTCATGTAGATGCTTATAAGGGTATAGATCATCTGGCATCGGGGGACGATTACCTGCTGATGACGAAAATGCAGGCGGCCTATCCCGGAAGGATAGCTTATTTAAAATCGGACAAAGCCATAGTGAGCACCAGTCCTCAGCCAGACTGGGCAAGCTTTTTGCAACAGCGCATACGCTGGGCATCCAAATCGGGTAAGTATAATGACAGGAAACTGACAGCTATTTTAATATTAGTTTACCTGTTCAATTTGTCTTTTCTTTTATTGGCAGTGGCTGGTTTTGTAAATCATTATTGTTGGTTTGTTGCTGTATTCATACTGCTGCTGAAGGTGATTACAGAGCTCTTTTTTTTAGTGCCTGTAAGCCAATTTTATAAGAAAAGAAAGGACCTGTGGGTATTCCCTTTTCTGCAGCCAATGCATATTGCATATATTATTATAGCCGGTCTTTTGGGATTTGTGGGGGGGTATAAATGGAAGGGGCGCTTGGTTAAATAGTTGATAAGTTGATTGGTTGATAAGTTGATTTGAGGGTGAGTAGGGGGTAAAATAATAAAGGAGCGATGAAGCCCCTTTATATTCAGTTTTTCGCGGACAAAAAACCCTTTATATGTTAAAATAAAAGTAAGGAACTTATGTGGATAAAACAACTAAAATTTATTAATTTATTTTTAAGTTAATTATAAATGATTGTTTTGGCAAAATCAGGTATGCTAAGGGATTTCAATTAAATTTGTATATCATATGAAGAAGGTCATTTTGTTTTCTATCCTGGTTCTAGTCTTATCTGTTTCAGGATATGTATATTGGTTCTATTATAATCCATATAGCGATGGCTACAGGGAAGGGCTTTTGCAAAAGTTTTCCAGGAAAGGAAATATACTAAAGACATTCGAAGGCGAAATGGTATTGGTTGGTTTTGGTGCCAGAAACGGGAACATATTGAATGCGAATTATTTTTATTTCAGTGTAGCAGACAGGACCCTTTCTGATTCATTGCAGATGTGCATGGGTAAAATTGTGAAACTTCACTATGTGCAGTACAGACGAAGCCTTCCCTGGCGTGGTGAGGACTATGGTACTTTAAACTCAGAAAAAGGTCAGTACATGGTGGATCAGATTAATTCTGTAAACGAGACCAGTCCTGAAAACCTGGGTTTCCCATTATCCAAATAGGGTATTACTGAGCGAGTACCAGGAAAACTGCGGGGTCTTTTCCCAGTACATGTTGTTCTTTTTTCCAATCGCTGATTGCTTGTGTTCGTGCATAGGCATTCGGGGCTGTCATGTTTTTGGCTATGCAGAGTTTTGTATTACCCAGGCAATGTTTTAAGAGGTCAGCTAATATGGCATCATTTCTATAGGGTGTTTCTATGAATATCTGTGTTTGTTTCTCTTTGGCAGATCTTTGCTCTAAAGCTTTTATAAACTGGCTGCGTGCCGGGTCTTTTACAGGCAGATAGCCATTGAAGCAAAAACTTTGCCCGTTAAGACCTGAAGCCATGAGGGCCAATATAATAGAGTTGGGGCCTACCAGGGGCATAATTTTTGCCCCCATTTTGTGGGCTATTGCAACTAATTCAGAACCGGGGTCTGCAATGCCGGGACAACCGGCTTCGCTAAGCACACCAATGGAATGGCCTTCATTCAACCATTTTTTTAAGAGGGGTATATCCGGCCCGGAATGTTTATCTATTTCTGAAAAATTGATAGTGTCTATAATAAGGTCTTTGTGTAATGACCTGAGAAAGCGGCGCGCCGTGCGGAGGTTTTCTGCAAAATAATGTTCCAGGTTAAGTGTGATGTCCGACACCTCCTGTGACAGCGTTTGAACCGCGCCTTCTGCAATGGGTACCGGGATAAGATATAATGTGCCTGTCATTGTTTAAAAATATGGTTTTTGTTGTTTAAGAAGAAGCTTCTGTATCTTCATGGTATGGTATTAGTTGAATCATTTTATACCCGGAAGGATGTTGTAAAGATAGCAAAAGAACTGTTGGGTAAGGTGCTTGTAACAGAGTTTGACGGGGTACGTACTGCCGGTATCATTACGGAAACTGAAGCGTATGCGGGCGCTACTGATAAAGCTTCGCATGCATATGGCAACAGGCGTACTGCACGTACAGAAACTATGTTTCAGCAAGGAGGAGTTGCATATGTCTATCTCTGTTATGGTATTCATCACCTGTTTAATGTTGTAAGCAATGTAAAAGATATGCCACATGCTATTTTGATAAGGGCAATAGAGCCGGTAGAAGGTATAGCGCATATGCTGGAAAGAAGGGGCAAACAAAAGCCTGAAGCCTCCCTGACGGCAGGGCCGGGTGCTATGAGCATGGCTTTGGGCATACATACCCGGCACTCAGGATATAGCCTGCAGGGACCGGAACTATTTATTGAAGACAGGGGGATAAAAGTAAAGCCTGCAGATATTATTGCGGCTACAAGGGTGGGGGTGGCTTATGCTGCCGATGACGCTTTAAGACCTTACCGGTTTTTGCTGAAGGGCAATAAATATGTGAGTAAGGGAAAGGGGTTGTGATAATTTGAAAATTGCTCAATTTGAAAATTTGAAAATGGATATGGATTGAAGCATTTTAAAATCTGCGTAGTACTATTTTTCAGAGACGTTCATAAAATAAAAATGCCCCGGTTTGTAGCCGGGGCATTTTTTATAATCAGGTAAAATTAAAACTTAGGACAAGCGAAATTATATTTTGGTGAAGCAACGCTTTTGTTGATGCAACCATTGAAAATAAGAGATAATTCATAACCACCGGCACCGCCTGTAGCAGGAGTGAAGCTGGAAACGTTCACATCATAGCTGAAACCAAGCTGCATTTTAGACCATGCCAAGCCGATATAAGGAGAAACTGCATCACCGTAGCGATACCAGCCACCGAGATATAAGATGGTGTTTTTCTGGAACTCCATATCATGACCGGGGTTAAGAACGAAACCAAGAGCTGCACCAAGAAGAATTTCAGAAGCAGAAGCCTGTGCCTGGTATAAACCGCTGGCATATAATACGATGTTTTCGTTCAGGTCGAAAGATCCACCGAGGTAACCAGTTTGACGTGAGTGTAATTGATGATTGCTACCCATAAAAGTTTCAACAGGCTGAGTAATATGGTAGTAAGAGAAACCTGCATAAGCTGTTGCATGTTCGCTTACGTGGCCAGAATACATAATACCTGCATTGAAATCAGGATAAGTAAGGTCTGCATTACCGAATTTTTCGTTGGTAGGATTGACACCACCAGAACTTGTATAGATAGAACCTGAAGCAGGATCAAACTGATCTTCGAAAGTAAGTTTTGTAAAGTCAAGTGTTTTTTGAACGAGCACACCCTGAACGCCTATAGAGATAGTATGTTGCTTTTCAATACCCAGTGCCTTGTGATAAGCAACAGAAAGACCAAATGTTTCGTTTGTTAATCCACCTGAACCAGATTTATCATAAAGGCCTAGTAAACCAATGCCAAGTGCATCTCCTTCCGGTAATTTACCTTTCAAGGTAGCCATATCGAAGGATATAGTACCTGTAACATAAGGATTGGAAGATACGCTGGCCCACTGTACACGGTAGTTGGATGCTAAGCGTACATCACAAGATGTAAGGCCTGTGAGGGCGGGATTTAGTGTTAATGGTGAAGTAAAATATTGGGTAAAGTGAACGTCTTGCGCAACTACTGAGCCTGAAATCATCATTGCGGCACTTAGTCCTAATAATATTTTTTTCATCTGGGTGCTATGTTTTTGTTAAAGTTATGAATCAATCTGAAGTCCAAAATAAGTTAAATTTCCTTACTAACCAAGACAGGTGAAAATAATATTTTGGTTGGGTTCAGGCTTGTCTTTTTAATCCGTAGGATAAATCGCCTGCGTCACCCAATCCGGGTACTATATACCCCCTGGCTGTCAGTTCATCATCTATAGCCGCTGTCCATATGTATGTATCGGGAAATTTGCGTTGCACATACTCAATTCCGATGGTGCAGGCTATTGCGGTGGCTATGTGTATTTGCAGGGGCATTTCGTATTCTGTAAGCGATTCCAGGGCCAGGACCATGGATGCGCCCGTGGCCAGCATGGGGTCGGCAATGATGAGTATCCTGCCCTCCAAACCTGGACAAGTATAATATTGCTGCTCTATTTCGAAGGTGCCATCCCTGTGATGTTTCCTGTAGCCGGCAATAAAGGCATTGTCCGCTTTGTCGAAATAGTTAAGCAGGCCCTGGTGCAGGGGTAAGCCAGCCCTGAGAATAGTTGCCAGCACGGGCTGGGCGTCCAGTTCGGGGCAATTGGTCATACCCATAGGGGTTTGCACTTCCACGTCGCGGTAGGGCAGCGTTTTGCTTATTTCATAGGCTATGATCTCGCCTATGCGTTCCATATTTCTCCGGAAACGCATACGATCGCCCTGGGCCGATGTATCGCGGATTTCCTTAACCCATTCGTTGAGGATGCTGTTCGTTTTGCTTAGATTAGTAACCATGGATTAATGCCCAAATTTGACAATTTGAAAATATAAAAACGTGCAAATGGAAAATATTAAAATGTGAAAGTAGGAAAATGTTGGATATATTGTAGATGATGTTGGTCAGGAACTGTAATACAAATATTATAATAGATAAAT
>CAIYVS010000176.1 GCA_903929655.1 uncultured Bacteroidota bacterium
AAAAAACGATTATCACAGATCCTAAATAATTTGTATTGCGGTGAAACGGTTTTTTATTACATTTGCAATCCTTACAAGGTCGGATGGCCGAGTGGCTAGGCTCAGCTCTGCAAAAGCTGCTACAGCGGTTCGAATCCGCTTTCGACCTCGAATAAATTGATCGCAAACGTTTATTACATAAATGTTTGCGATTTTTTATTGGCCTGCACCTAAAATTCCCCGGCTATTGCGCTTTATTATATATTAATATATTTTTGTGCTCAAATCTAAACAACCATGAAAAAATTAGCTGTAATTCTGCTCATTGCAATAAGTGTTTATGCCTGTACACAGGCAATTAAAAACGGCTCAGGCCAAAAACCTTACAACACGCTTTGTTACAACGGCAAGGATGTATTTTGTTCCCAATTACCAGACTCCATACCAGAAGCATTTAACGATGGCTATGGAACTGTATTAAATGATACCATACAGCCTCCTTTCGATGTATTCTCCTGGCAAACCTTCATTGCAATCAACTGGCCCGCAGATGCTTCGGGTAATCCCAAAGGAGGCTCTCTGGACAGTTATTCAACTGCGCCAAGGGTATGGGAGCATTATACCGATCCGGCTCTTATTTTTAACGATGCCAATTCTACATTGTTTCTCCATCTTAAAGGTGCAAGAGATGCAGGTGAAAAACTCCTTTATATGGCCTCGAAATCTCCTCATAGATTAAATGGAGGACCCTTTAATAAAAATGATTTCCAGGAGGCCGATGGATTTCCCCTTGTTGATAAAAACATGAATTTCGCGGTTTACGAAATAAAACTCAACAAAGTTGAAGACACCTTTATCACTAATAATCACCTCACCACCATTGCAGGCATCTATAAGTATGCGCCTAAAGGATTAAGCATGCCCGGTGCTACCAGCCTTTCGCAGCCCGGCACTATCGAAGTTAAAGCAGCATGGAGGATACTCGACCCTTCAAAAGGGGATGACACTACACGTTATTATTGCCGTAAAGCAATTATCTATATGGATGCAAAGCACACCACCAATAAAAAAGAATTGTTTGTAACAGCTACAGTTGGCCTTGTTGGTATGCATATTATTCGCAACACCCCCGGTTTTGCTACCTATTTATTGTGGAGCAGTTTTGAGCATGTTGATAATGCACCAGATTCGGCGCAGTTACAGGAAAATAAAGTATGGTCTTTCTATAATCCATCTTGCAAAACATGTAAAGTCAATACACCTTTCAATACAGTACCATCCGATTCCGGAAAATATTTATGGTCTCCGGAGCCCCCATACGCACAGTATTATAAAGACAGTTTACCAGCCAGGTGTTCCCAGGTCACAAGAGTGAATAATGTATATGCCCCAACCGATACGATCAATGGCTTCTGGCGGGCACAGCTGAAGAGCAAAGGGTCTGTATGGGCTAATTACAGGCTCATAGGCACACAATGGAAGAGAAACGGCGATTTTCCAGGAGGCAGCAGCGTGGCTCCGGCACCACCAATACTTGCCAATACTACTATGGAGACCTATTTGCAACCTGTGGCTAACTGTATAGGCTGTCATGGTGGCGCCAATGTCA
>CAIYVS010000177.1 GCA_903929655.1 uncultured Bacteroidota bacterium
CGCCATAAAGGGAAACAACGAAATCTTTATACTTGCCAATGGTAAGACTGAAATTTCGAACACTATTCTCAATGCAAACTTGATACCCTGCTTCTTCAATCCATTTTTTTATCTCGGCAACTTCCTCTTCAGTAGGATTATCCGAATCGGTTAATGACATTCCATGGCGATTTTCAGCGATAATGTCACCGACAAGTAGTATTTTGGGTAGTGATTCACTAGAAGTATTGCACATAGTTTTTGATAGAAGAAATGTTCAATGTTCAAGATGATTTAAATATTAAGCGTATTGAGGGCGAGAGCAAGTTAATTTTTGTATATCCAGGAAAATTTGCTTGTTCAAAAAATCGTCCGTTCATCACTATGTGTTTTTTGGGTATTACCTTATTTATTTTCTCGAAGACAAAATACCCGCTATCAGGATTTATTTTTGATTCAATAATTTTTTGCTCCCTCAATTTTGAATGTCTTTCAATTGCTAGTTTTACAAGTTGCGTTGACATTTTCCTCTTTGAAAGTATCTTTATCGCTTCATATGCAAAAGCCACAGATTCTACACTAGCTGCACCATATATGTTAGCATATGCCCAAGCTAATTTCTGGTAATGTAAGTTCGGCAGTAACAAATATGAAAAGCGAAACCCATTTATCGCTAATTGTTTGCTCGGACAAATTAATCTAAAGGTCAAGGAAGGATCGAGCATAGAACTATCCTCACCTACCTTCCCGCTCCAAGATAAGTACTGCATACTTCCGTCGACAAAAATGTATGAGGATGTTTCGTTTTGCCATCGGATTAACTGTTTAATTGTCTCGTTTGAGATAGATGTTCCAGAATACCAAGTTGGGTCGGAAATAAATAAAACAGAGTTTCTACGCTTTGGTAAAGTCATTTTAAAACTAAGTTCATAAGGCTGCGATGTTGACACTGGTTCTGCAAGAATTCCATAGCGTTCCAAGGCGGGAAGAATAGTATAGTATATTGGGGGAACGTAGAAAATTTTCTTTATTCCAAGATTCTTAAGATGTGTAACAAAAGCAAACAATAAAGCAGTGGAACCGGAGCCGCAAATTATACTTTCCGGTTGGACTCCGTCAAGTTTTTTGTGCAGACCAGAAATTCTGTTGAGTAGACGATCTTCTTCATCAAGGTAAACGTAGCGTCGATAATCCATTTTTAGACTCCTATTCCGTACATTGGAAATAAATTCGGTGGAAAATGGATTGTTACATTGCCAACCTGAAAGGATGTCTCCGCTCCGGCCAATTTCTTGCTCAAATGTAAGCTTCTCATATTGCTGATTAATCTTTGACATATTTCATCAACTTTTTCTCGCTGTTAGAATTTACGGTTTATTTTCTTGCCACCAAGGAAGCAAATAGCTCGCGGACCATCCAAGCGCTTCATCCATCTTAATAATTGCCTTACTTCTTTTCAACTGTATATATGGACGAGTTCGTTCAATAAGGAGACTAGCTATATCTCCCAAAGGCGCTTCAGTCTGGCCGTAAATCACAAAAAGGTTGGCGAGTCTTTTGTAGTCTTTCCGCCAAAGAAAATAGAAGTACTTGCTCAAACCACCGGGGCCATCCTTAAACCCTAATGCCTTTTCATTACTATAACTATGCCTATTTTTTTCATAGTCGTCTATATAATCACTCCAGTGACGTCCCTGATGCAAATGATGTTCGATATGTGCATCATCACCTAACGATGCATGTGCGTTTTCGGATGTAATAAAGTGTAGTGAGTTTCTGTAAATATTTTGAGGCTCGGAGACATCAATCATCCCATGTTCATGCAAAAAACCCAGAGTTGAAATTATTTGTCCGATAAGTCTAAACGAAATGATGGTTATGACAAACTGCCAATTCCAAAATAAAACTATTGCCAATGTGAAATAAAAGAACGCCATTCCGTACAGCAAATCTTTAATAGCTTTCTTTCTATTTTTCCTAATAAGATATTTCATGATGTCTAGTGAGAAAAGGCCACTAATAGCAAATCGAAAGGCGCATCTACTGAAGTCAATAAAGCTGGATCGATCGTAAAAAAGAG
>CAIYVS010000178.1 GCA_903929655.1 uncultured Bacteroidota bacterium
AAAAAAGCTATCGAGTTTTGAGCTATCGAGTTTTCCCACGGTCAAGAAGAGGATTGCGCTGCCCTCAGTTGCTCTCTTTCCTCTTTCACAACCGTTTCCCAATGTTTCTACATATCGCACCTCTTTCGCAACCCTCTTCGTCTTAGCAGCTTTCTTTCTCTTTTATTTGTAGTCGAGAGCTGAAGCTCTAAGAGAGAGGTTGTTTTCAATACACTTCTCTAAGTAATCTTAGACTATTTACGACATTACCTGAAATCATCCCGTGAAGAACAACATGCTTGCCGTTCACTCAACGCATGCTTGCGCTTTTCGTACTCGCATAAACTGCATATTCTTGCAGTTTGCATGTTAGTATTGCACGAAACATCATTAACCAACCATAAATTTGCGCATACTTTCAATAAGCAACTACGTACAATGCTCCTTTAAATGCGCACAACGTAAACTTACAGCTAGTATACATTATACTTGCGGAAGCGCTAGCATTTCACCAAAAATCGATGGATAATTTTATTAATCGATCATATGGAAATCCAAGAAATAAAAAAAATTCACTGTACGGATATCCTTATGAAGAAGCACTGTATTAATTATTAAAACGCCACGGAGAATTACACGATATTTCAAAATCAATATTTGTCTTGGATAAAATCGAACATCTTCCATATTGATTGAGCATTGACTGACAAAGTTACACAGAATAAAAAGTGAGTTTTTACAATTTAAAAAAAGTTGCCATAAATCACTTTCATAACACAACCTATTTAGGGATGCTCGTCGGATTCCGAGCTTTCGTCAACATCTTGTTGGGCCGATCCCGATCGTTCCTTTGGTAATGGTTGATGAATGCCAGCGTTGGCATTCATGGCAGGGTCATCGTTATCAGTAGTTTGAGCCTTCTTATTCGCGTTGGCGGCCCGTTTCTTGTTGCTGCTAGGAGTGCCGGGCTTGGGAGCCTTCTTGCGTTCCACGCGGACGTGTGCGTTCGTCAGATTCTTTGTGATGGCGGATCTTACTTCAAGTTCCCCAAACGTACTGGATCCAGGGTACATTTCCGCCCAACGCTTCGTTGTAAAGTCTTGCAAATAATGAAGAATATATTAGACTTGAAAGTTTAAAAATACATTTATTATATTATAATTCTAAATAGGCCTACTTACGGATGAGAGCTTCAGTGTAGTTTTCCGGGAATTTGTCTTTAGGAATAGCATCCTCGAGACTCCGACACGCTTCTCCAGTCAGGCTGAAAGAGGCCAGCTCGTCGTCGGTCCAGTAGGAGGTAAGCAAGACTTTTATGAAAGAGCGGAGTGACCTATGGTTATTGCCTTCTCTTTTTCCTGCTGCAACAGCTGACGTAACTGCACTCTTCTCCACCAAAATATCGCCTTTCAATTTCATCTAGAAATTGATTGATTATCATTGAGAAATAGAAACATTAAGAAGGTGTAATATACCATTTCTTTGCTGGCACTAGCAGGTCGAGATGACGGGGGTGTCATTTGACCAGCTGGACGATTTTGCTGAGCGCTGATCAAAGTGTTCAGAGTGGCCAATCCTGTGTTTATTTCTGAAATAATATGGGCGAAGAATTTTAAAATCATGCAAAAGTACAGATAATGAAGATACACATTCACACCTTTTGACAAGGAGACCAGCTGTTCTGGAGATAAAACCCGGCTACCTTCGTGTTCTTTTGGCTTCTCAGCCAAGTCTCTTTCGTAATCTTCTAACTTTTCCTTCAAGTCAAAAATTGTGTTTTCCTTTTCTCCATTATCCGCGCTGAGTTGTTCTAACTCATCTTCGTGCTCTTTGACAACACACTTGAGGTTCGCGATTTCAGCCAAGTGTTTCTTCTCCCTTGATTCCAACTTTCTGATCTTCAACTTCAATTCCTCATTAGACTGCAATAAAATATTAATTCATAAAAATGAAAAATAATTTGGTTTTATATT
>CAIYVS010000179.1 GCA_903929655.1 uncultured Bacteroidota bacterium
ATCCGAAGCTTTTTTCCAGCATTTTATAATGAATTAGGGTTAATTAATGCGGAAAGATGTGATTTATAAAGCAGCCCTTGTAAAAACCTTTCTTACAGTTGTTTATAGCGATATCAAGACGTCTTTTTTAAATAAATACACGTCAGAAAAAACGCAAGTAAATTTTGGGCGTTTTTGAAAGAATTGATTAATGATACCGGAAATGAGGTGATTTTATGCTTAAAATGGCTGTTTTTATAGCTAAAAAATTAGGTTCGATTTTTTTAGGGAGAGTCTAAAATGAAAATAACTTGCTGATAATCAGCAAGTTATTTGTCAGTAGCCCGTAGGGTACATGAACCTTATTAGAAACGGCCTGTGTACCAGCTACTTACTTTTATATTTTTAACCTGCGCCACGAATGACGCGATTGGTTTAATACTAAGGATAAGAACTAAATTTTGCATTATCGAAAGCCTTGTGCCTGCGTCATAATCTTACATCATGTCCGAAAACAATTGCATTTCCATATCAATACAAAGATATGATTATCTGCTAAATAAAATGCATTAATCTACTTTTTTAAAAGATGAACCCTGCTTCCAATTGCGGGATGATAGGATGGAAAATATTGGATATATCCGAATTTCTGTAACTCCTTAATGCACTTATGATAAGTTACAATACTGTTGATATGGGAAAACTGCATCACTTTTCGGCGTGAAATAAAAATAGGGTCTTCAATATTACCACCTTTAGTCAATTGAATAATACCAAACATGACGGCCATATGCCAAACGGTTATCCTCTCATCTCTTGCAAAGGATAACAATAATGTGTTGAATATATTCAAATCTAATGGCATTGCTTACTGTTTTTTGTTAAACAACGCATTGATCTCAGCCAAGCTGTAATACCACGAACCACTTAATTTTACGGGATGCAGGTGGCCACTGATCCGTAAGTTTTGTAATGTTCCGGGAGAAGCCTTTAACAGTTTCCTGACTTCACCGCTTTTTAACCATTCCGGTTTTTCTTCCCTTTGCTCTGTTGATGCAAGCATCCGCTTGAGATCATCCAATAACTGAATGCGGAAAATTTGTAAATCTTCCTTTGTAATCACCTCTGCACTCATCACCTTTGATTTACCTTATAAAAAATAATTGTGTTATTATTTTACCTTGCCTGAAAGCATAAATACACCTTGCTTTTTTTTCTATGATTATAAGATGGCTGATACCGGATATAACCATGATCATGCAGATCACGGATACATTTATGATACGTGCCTAAACCTGAGATTTTAGCGACCCTCATCAATTCGGCACTAACAATAGGAAAGGCAGAATCATTTCCAGGCTCACTGCAATTTTGCAGTAAGGCACAATACAGACTGATATGGCTTACCCCGATCCAGGGGTCATGCGATATTGCATTAAAAAAGTCTGATAATACTTTTAACTGTTCCATCTCGAATCTCCTGCTACACTTTACAGCTATCTTTTCTTAAAAAGGATATAAGAATAGTTATCCGGTATCACGGATAACTATTCTGTTGTACTATGATATATGTTGTGTTTTCCCCCGCTTTTTACTTTTAGCGGCTTTAGGCGTTTCAACCTCGTTATTTTTCTGTTTTTGATCTTTTTTTATCTCTTGTTTGGTAGATTCGCCGGAGGTTTCACCTTCTTTTTGATCCTGCCTGACACGCTTCATGCTGCCATCATACACGGTTATGGATTTAAACTGTGGATTTGCCTCTACAAACAGCTTTTGTTCCTTGCCCTCATGCAAAAAGGTTACAGATTGACGGTTGCCCTTTTGAAGGGATTCAAGCAACTTACCTTTATCATCTTCATTAGCAAGCTCTTTGATCGGATGTTTGTTTAATGCCTCTTTCAGATCAAAACCATAATTTTCTGTAAAATGCTTTAGCTTATAATTCCCATGTGTATCCGTGTCTTTAAAATTGAGCTGTACCCAGGAATTGTATCCTTCCCCATCCTTGTTAACGAGGTCCTTATTCACCGCCCTGCCACTCGCCAGATTATAGGCTTCTTTCAGTGTAAAGGTATTGTCTTTGCCAACGTAGAAAGTTTGCTCTACCGGGTCTTTTGCGCCATCCTGCTTTACAGACAGGTGATAGTTATTAAAGAAATACATATCATTCTGGTCGGACTTTCTGAAGTTCAGCGTTGCGACCGTTTCATCTTTCCCAAACTCGTGAGGATACTTCAACTGGAAAGTGGATTCCTGTTTCTCTATATTGGTTTTCAAATCATTTTCAAGGCTTTCGCCGAAGCCTGTAAATTTTACCTGGTTCTTCAGGTAATCAAAATTTTCCTGATTCATAACAATGTTTTTTATGTTAATTAATTCATTTTGTTGTACTTGCTTTTCTAAGGATTGTAAAACCACCTCAGCAGACCGAACGGTATAACGATCAAGATCAGTTGTGTTTTCGTAACAAAATTCCAACGCGTCATAAGAGCTGTTAAAAAAGCTAAGATCAGCTACAGATAATGCGGTACTATCGTCTGGAAAGGAAATCAAATCATAGCCTTTGCCAAGTTGGTACTTGACTAATTCTATGATTTGACCAACTTCTTTTTCATCAAATAACATGCTGATATTTTTGAAGATGCTATAACAAGGTACTGGAGCGCAGCAGCGTTTTATTGCTGATCTTTATAGACAGATGCCTGCCTCCATTCTTCTCCATTAATTCCACCGTCAGGTACTTTTTATCCGGTATGGTAAATTTGGGAAGCGCTACACAAATTGTTTGTTCCGAAGCATGTCGGATAAGCAAACTGTTACCTAATAAATATACCGGCTGCATTTCAATTTCCTGAAAGGCAGTTCTTTTAGACTTTTTCTTATCGCGGACAAAAAAGCGAAGTGATTGTACATCATAATCAATGGCTGAGTTATTTTTCAATTCAAGCTGGAAATAAAATATCTCATCATGAATATAAAGGCCCTTCATGTCCATCGCTATTTCATAATCTTTATCCTTGATTTTATCCAGTGTTCTTTCCCTGACTATAACTTGCTGCGCTTTTAAAGCGATCTGGTCGGTAGTAGCGTCCTTCTCAAATACCGCAACCGGTTTCGGTGAAACAGCCGGGTCGCTGAACAGCAAACTTAAACTGGCCGGAGAATCTGAATAGCTTACTACATAAGCATATAAACTCCCGTCAGCTGTTACTACGGTAAGGTTGGTTTCAGCAAAGCCTTGTTTGGCCGCTTTAACCTGCAATATATTTTCTACGCCGATAGCCTTTTGGACAACAATATCCCTGCTGCCCCTGTCCACACTTTTGATGGCATAAGGAAATACAAGGCTGGTTGTTTTGCTAAAAGTAACTGCCAATTGATAAGGCGCGATTGCGGACGCTTTCGCTTCCGGTACATTCTGTGAGAATGCATTAATGGTGGTAAGCAACATAAAAATCCCTACCATAACTACACTGATCTTTTTCATACTTGGAATTTTAAAAATTTGAATAATTGGATTTAATTAATTGGATTGTTTTTGTTTCTCGTCCCGGAGCAATACCTGGTAACCTGCTTTTACCGTTACTTTGACCAGCTTTATTTTCCGGCTAAATAAACTTTTGGCTGCGCTTATTCCAGCACTGGCAGCTTGTGCGCCTACCGAAGGGTCATAAGTAGCAAAACCTAAATTCTGCATACTCTGATCTGCGGATTCTTTGGCAACATCGCGGGTGATCGCTCCGGGAATATAAATTCCATCAGCGCCATCCATGTCATAAACAGAAAGGTCAACCGGGTAAATGGAATTGCCGTAACGGATGCTGCTGATCTTAATACTTAACCTTTCCCCGTTCAGTGAAGCAATACCAAATACGAAAACATCTTTGGGTATCAATGTTCCATTGAGATAAATATCATTCGTTAACCTTAATTTCACGGTGGAACCGGCCACTACAGTTTGCGTTTCATGCACCACAGCTTCTATCGCGTTTTGCAAATCAGGAGAAGCCGTATTGTTATCAAATGAATAAAACCCGTTTTGCTGGCTATCGAAACGTATATTCTGCAAGCTGTTATCCAAAGTAGTTACCGTAGTATCCTTTTTAACAGAAGACACAGCAAACACTTGTCCCCTGTTCTTTTGAGATTGTTCCTTCAGTTTTTGCCGGACAAGTCCGGGGTTTTGTATTTCCTGTATCTTATCAAGCATTCCGGCTAATTGCTGCATTTGCGGATCGGGCGAGTCGGCGTTATTCATTTTTTTAACAGCAGCCTGAAGATGATTTAATTCAGTATCCGAATGACTACCGCTATTGTCTCCATTATTTTCTCCTGTTTGCGGAGACAGAACGGAAGCCTGGTTGATCTGCTTGTTTAAGGCGGCCAGTTTTTGGTTGATCTGTTGCTCATCTGTTGCCAGTGTAGCCCTGGAACTGCTAAGGGAGTGACCTGAAAAATTGCTGCCGGTGTTTCCATATCCTGTCGGAATAATACCGGTATCATAGCGGTGCAATGAATCTTTTTTCATCGCAGTAGCTGCTGTATCCGCTTTATAATAGGGGTCGTCTTTCCTTGCCTGTTTGAATTTCAGCGAATCTTTTTCCGCTTGTTCGTAAAAGCTAAGTTTGTTTTCCGCACTATCATTTTTTAGTTGCGCGCCCGGTAATTGCATATTAAGACATGTTAACTGGCCTGTGCCTGTTTGAGCCTGTGCCCCTTTACCTCCGCCGAGCGCCCAGAAAAACAGGGTAGCAAAAGGAATAACCAGTAAGGGCAAAATTAAGAGCAGTTTCTTCTGCTTTTCATTACTTGTATTGTTCATTTTCATTGATTTTTATGATTAACAATTAATTTATTTTGTGGTAGAATCCGGTTTTTGATGTTTTTTCGATCCCGGAATAAGCAGAGGTGAAGGCATAAGTAACCTTTGAACCTTAAAAAAACCTGGCGGTCCGTTTGCAGACAAAATAGCTTTACCTGCAATAAACAAACAGATACTACCTATCAGGAGGCAAAACAATATTAGTATCACTTTGAGCCTGCGGGCTGACCATCGGGCAGCTTTCCGGTTCAGGCAATCAGCCGCTTTTCTTTGTGCGGCCAATAGGACACGGCTCATACGATCAGGGGTATTTCCCTGCTTTGTACCGTTCTTTAGTTTTGAAATTATTTTTTTTATACTAAACATATGCTTACCTGTTTTCAGTTTTGAGATCGTTATTTTCAAGTGTGTTCCATTTTTCAATCAGGAAGCCATGCGGGTTATTATCCGAACGGGCAACATTGCGGAGATAGCCCTCTGTAATCAGGCTCCGGGTAACAATAGAAGTGGTACGGATCATTCTTTCTTTGGCATAGCAACGGAAGTAATAGGGATATTGATTGACATCCACGCGAATGCTGTCTATCGCTAACTGCTGGCTGATATTACCCGAAATCAGGTCGGAATAATAACCTTGCTCTTTTAGGTCCTGGTACATCTTTTCAGCCGAATTATCAGCCAGGTAGAGCGCCCTGATTATATTAGCTTGTATTACTTTCTCATCCGGGTCAAGATTAAAGAAACACTCATGAAACATCCGTACATGGTCCCTTGCCTCTACCGGGATATTATCTTTCCGGTCTGCGCTGAATGCTTCCAATGCCTTTCCGTTTGCCAGTATATAAATATGCTGCTGGTTATTGCTCACAAATTGATAGCTTTTGTATAGGGTAAATGAGCAGATCAGCACACAGGCTATAATCAGCACCATACTGAATGTTTTAATGTGCTTAAATGCGGTATCTATGTTTTTGAGTTGTTGAAACATGGCTTAATTTTTAAATGAATACTGAGATTTTATTTAAGTAGATCAGGATGTTTTTAAGTACTACCGGAAAGTTTATCCTTCATGTAGCTGGAAGTGCCACCGCCTTCACCTGCCGCTCCACTGCTGTTACTGGCTGATGCTGTGGCCTGCCCCCCTGAATTACCGGCCATGCCCTGCATAGCAACGCCTGTGCCAGCCGAAATGGCTGCTGATGTTAATGCACTTGTTTTGTTAAACAATGCATGGCCGCCAACGTTCATAATATAGTTAGCAATACCCGGCACCGTAAAATAACCCACAATACCTATGACCATAAATATCAGGTAAGCCGTGTTCGTATCGCCAAAAGTTGGATTGGAAGCACCACCTGATTGTTCCAGTTGGATCATGTTCGCCTGTATCTTGGCGATGATGGCCCCGAAAATATTGGCGACCGGCAACCACATATAAACATTGACATATCTTGCCAGCCATTGCTTCAGGGTATGCTGGAAACCATCAAAGACACTAAGACCGAAACAAAGCGGGCCGAGTATCGCCAATACGATCAGTTTAAATGTCCGTATGGTATCAATACATAAAGCGGCTGCTTCAAAAAGAACATTCAGTATTTCGAAGATCATTTTTTTGATCATGTTCTTTAATCCGAAGCCACTGAACTGGTCGGCAATCGGATTGGTGTTGGTGCCTGATGCAGAAGAATTATCGGGATGTGAATACTGGTACCATTTATCCGGGTCTCCGTTCATATTGGTGCCTGACTGTTGCTGCGGAGCAGGTTGCTGTGCAGGATCAAGCATTCTTTCTATGGCCTGGTTGGAATTGCCGACCATTGCAGCAGTAGCTGTAACGGTCGGCGACAAAACACCATTGATCATGGCGAGCACAGCAGGGAAAGTCATAATGCAGAAGCCAATCACAAAAGGGCGAAGCAAAGGATAGAAATCTATCGGTTCTGCCGCTGCAATATGTTTCCATACCCTTATAGCGATATACCACAGGGCAGCAAACCCCGCGATGCCTTGTCCAATGCCAATCATCTGGCTGCATAAGGGGATCATCTGGTCGTACAAGTTATTGAGTACACCCTGGAGACTGTGCAGATCAGCCGCAGCGCCCTGTGCATGGGACAATAAGGGCAAAAGCGTGGCTATCGTTGCTATAAAAGCAACCTTTTGAATCTTGTTTTTCATATGTTTTTAGCTATTGTCTTCTATACAATAGATATTGTTTTTAGCGAAACATCGCATTGCGTTAGGGAGACTAATTGATACCGTACAATTTTTTAAGTGTTTGCTGGTCATTGCCCTGCTGTGCCCGCTGGACCGCCACCGTTTGCGTATTATTATTGAACTGCCTTAAAAATGTTAGCTGGTCGTGGCCGCCTGAATAGATCCGGTCAATAGCCTGTATCCGTTCGTTATCACTCATCCGGAGCTGGTTATCGCTCATCACCATAGTCAACATACCCAGGTTTTGCAAACTGCCGCTGACCAGGTTGTTATAGACGTCCGTCATATAACTGATCTCATCAGGATTAAAATGAGGATCTTTTGAAAAGTTGTTATAGGCAGATTTATATTCACTGATCAGTTCGGCCTGGTCATTCATAATATCCACTACGCGCGGATATTTCCGCACAGTAGGGCTAACTACCATTAACCCATCCAGAAATGCCTGGTGCAAAGAAAAATTTCCCTGGGCTACTTCCTTTACAGAATTGTAGCCCTTACTAACTACCTCGTAACCCTGGTACATCTGTTTTAAAATACTTTTAAGTCCTGCCAGTTTTTGGTAATCCAATTCCAGTTGTTCCAAATCCTGCGCAATAGTTTGAGCTTGACTGATAGAGGGTGTTAAGCCAGTTAAAAGCAGGACAGTTAAAAAAATAATGATTGTCTTTTTCATAATACTTTAGTTGATGTTGTACAATTGTTTTAAAGTCTGTGCCTGCTGTTTACCTGTCTGCCTGTCCAAAGCAAATGAGCGTGTATTTTGCGTAAAGGACATACTGAATTTGTATTTGTCATTGGTTCTTGTATAGATGCTGTTTATCAGGTTTATTCTTTCCTCGTCCTTCATTTGTGCCTGTCCGGGAGTAACAACCGTATTCAGCTCATCAAGGTCTTTAGTACATCCGGCAAGGATATTACCATACACTTTTTCTATATAGCTGATCTCATCATTGTTTAGGATGGATTGTTGTTTTTGCCATGAGATTTCACTTCCAAAATTGCTCATGATCTGTTGCTGGTAAGTGCTTATTAATTTGATTTTCGGGTTATTCTTAACAGCCGGGCTTACCACATTTAATGAATTAAAATAGTTTTGATGCAGGTTAAATGTTCCGTTTTTCAAATCATGAGCCGTATTCAATCCGTTTTGCGTGTCTTTATATCCTGTCTTAATTTCGGAGAGATAGGTTTGCTGTAACACGATCTGTTGTATCATAACTTTGATCTTTGAATTACCCTGGTCAAAAAAACTGCCGACACCTTGTGCATAAGTAAAGCCCATACACAATATTAAAATCCCGCTTGCTATTATTTTTTTCATTTCTTTTTTCAATTTGATATTCCGTACAACGTTTTTACTGTTCCCATATCCTTATTTTCCTGCGCCCTTTGCAGAGTAATGGCCATATTGGCATTGTTGAATTGCCGTACATCGTTGAGGTTTTTTTGCATACCGCCGGATGCCTTATGTATCATCAAAAGCCTCTCCCCGTCACTCATCTGGGTGCTAAAAGCAGTAACAGCCGTCACAACTTCATTGAGATTGCGCATGCTCTCTTGCAGGATTCCATTATAAACCGAAGCCATATAATTGATTTCAGCAGGCGAAAAATTCTTGTCCTGTTGGAAAAGGTTATATGCGGTTTTATATTCACTGATCAATTCTATTTGTTGTTTTGTTGCCTGTTTTACTTCGTCATAATCCGTTATGACTTTTTTCACCTGTTGTAATTCCTGGTAATAACTGCTATAGAGGTTTTTTTCTTTATTCAGCCAGCCTGAAATATCATTGAGGTTGCCGAGCGACATGTTATTTTCTAATTGGGCTTCAGCATTTTGCAAGGCTATCGTCTGGTTCTGCAACTGCTGCACTTTCAGGTCTAATGCTACAATGACCTTTTTTATAGCACTGCTGATCAGGCTGACGATGGGTATTTGCGCCTGCGCGGAAGGATGAGCGAACAAACACAATATCCCTAATACGATCCCGGCCATTTTTGCTTTGTGTTTCATATGTCTTGATTTTAATGAATGATGATTATTGTTTCCCGTTCCTTAGCTCATTAGCTAAAGCTGCAATTCCCTTTTTTATATCCCCGCCAAATTGTTTTGTGTATTGCTGCACTTTTAGCTTTTCTGATTCCTCCGTCGTGTAGGCAAGGTATTCCTCCATAGATACCTCCGTTGCATAAACCCTGCTCAGCATACCACCGAGGCTGATAAACACCTCCTTGTATTTTCTTGCCGGGTCATTAGCCTTGTTGACGGAGAGTACCAGCGCTTTTTCTTTTTCAGTTAAGCCCAACAATTCCTGTATCGCATCAAACTTGTTCTGATACTTGGATTGGTCAAGCAGGATTTTACAATCTGAATTATTAATAATGGCCTGCTTCACCACCGGGGAACTGATAATGTCTTCCACATCCTGTGTTACGACAATAGCTTCACCAAAGAATTTACGTACCGTTTTAAACAGGTATTTTATATACTCTGCCATGCCTTCTTTAGCGATTGCTTTCCATGCTTCCTCAATCAATATCATTTTTCGGATACCTTTCAGTTTTCGCATTTTAGAAATAAATACTTCCATGATAATGATAGTCACTACAGGGAAAAGGATAGGGTGATCTTTGATATTATCCAGTTCAAATACAATAAAACGTTCCTGCAGCAGGTTGAGATTTTCGGTAGCATTTAAGAGGTAATCAAATTCACCACCTTTGTAATAAGGGCGCAGGACGTATAGGAAATTATCAATATCAAAATCTTTTTCCTTAACCTTATCCACTTTCAGAATTTCAACAAAGTCATATTGCAGAAAATCATAAAAACTATTAAAACAGGGAAAAATAGAACTGTCTTTATCGAGTTTTTCAAAGTATCCCTGAAGGGCATTAGACAGTGCCACATATTCGGAGCGCCCAAATACTTCATCATCTTTTTTCCATAAGGCCAGTAACATGGTTTTTATACTTTCCTTTTTCTCTGTATCCAGTACATCCCCTTCGCCAATATAAAATGGGTTAAAGCGGATCGGGTTCTTTTCATCGTAGGTGAAATAATAACCTTTCACCAGTTCACACAACCCGCGATAGGAATGGCCTACATCCACAATGACGATATGTGTCCCTTGTTCATAATACGAACGTACCATATGATTTGTGAAAAAACTTTTGCCGGAGCCGGATGGCCCGAGAATAAATTTGTTACGGTTTGTGATGATGCCTTTTTTCATAGGCTCATCGGAAATATCCACGTTTACGGGCCTTCCGGTCAAACGGTCTTCCAAGCGGATGCCTACAGGGCTGAGAGAAGTACGGTAGCCTGTTTCCATATTCAGGAAACAAACCGCTTGTTCAGCGAACGTATCGAAGGTATCGTTCATCGGAAAATCAGCTTCATTACCGGGCAGTCCCGCCCAGAATATCTGCGGCGCACCGTCTGTTTCCTGCTTAGGGCTGGCATCCATTTGTACCATAGCGGAGGCGATCTGGTTACGCAGGTCTTTGAGTTCAGCCGGGTTATCCGTCCATGCCAACACATTAAAATGTCCCTTGACAGGAAGCCTCTGCGCTGAAATGGCTTCATTTAAAAAATCGGCAGTTGCATCGCGGGCTATGGCATTTTCCCTTGAATAAGCGGATAAGGATTGCAGCCTGCGACGTTTAGCTTCCAGCAACTTTAATGTTTTTGCAGTATCGTCAATAAAAATATACTGGTTGTAGATATGGTTACAAGATAATAACTGCCCTAATGTGGAGGCAAAGCCGATACTGAATTTGGTTTTGTCTGTGCAATATTTATCATAATTGATCCTTGACCCGCACATACCGGGCAGGTTTTCAGCATCCGCCAGTGTATAGAGCTGACAGGTGTTTTCACCGATCTTAAAACCATCTTTGAAATGAATATCCTTTAGTGTAAGCGGTTCATCATTTCGCAGCAGGAACAGGTATTGTGCCAGTAAGCCCGCTTGCTGGTCCGTTCCGGCAAAATCATCATTACCCAAACGCTTTAATCCGACAAAACCGCTATCCGTCAGGATACGTTCAAACTGTCCCGCGCTATCTAAAAACTCCTGGAAGAGCAGGGGATTAGTAGTCAATTCCGGCGCTATGTTCCTGCGTAAAAGGTTGGAAAATGCCGAGCTTGCCGCTTTTCTTCCATCAGGCTTTCGGGTAAGCAGCACATAGCATGTATGATGCAGGAAGGGACGCTCATTAAAGAAGCGTTCACTTGCACGGCTCAGGAATGAAATATCTTCTTTTTCAAAATCAGCCCGTACTTTATCTGCAATAAACCAATCCTGTTTATGAAAAACGCTGTAACGTGGCAATATCTTAATGGCTTTGATCCATGCCTGGTGAAATGCTTCGTATTCCTCATTGGATAAGCTAAATATTTCCGGCAGGCTCACTTCATAAGCCAGCGTTATATCGCCCCTGACCGAAAGCAGGCAATCATTCTCTATTTTGTAAACAGGCAGTATCCTTTCTATGTCAATTGCTTTGGCCATGTTATTTTTGTTTATTGAGTTGGGTAAATATTTTTTTAGAATGGAAACGTACACTTGCCGGCAAGTTTTTTTTAGCCACTTTCTTCAGCAGCCCATATTGGCCATACTTATGGCTGTAGCTGTAAACGGTCATAAACAAAACGGTGCCGAGGATAAGGATAAGCGGCAGGCAAATAAAAACAGGAATGCCCGCTATATACAATACAGAAAAGAGTATCATCAAGAGTACCAGCCCCCCGGCCAGGTAGCCGATATATTGCGCCTTTAGGCCGCGAAACTCAATAGCCTTGTTGATGCCTTTATTAATCTGGTATATACTGTTTGCCATTTTCTTTTATTTACATTCTGAACCCTTTTGATTTTCTGGTACGGGAAACCATTTGCTGCTGTAACACCAACCCCTGACGTATAGGATTAACCTGTTCCGGCTGTTTTACTAATTTCATTACAGATACTTCTTCTAAAACTTTAGCTGCTACAATAGCAGGTTCCTCTTTCCCTTCACCGGCAGACTCCAACACCAGTTGCCCGCTTTCCTTCATTTGTTTTTCCTGTATCTTAATGGTGATCTCTCTTTCCAGGTTAGCCAGCGATGTCTTCATAGCGGCCAGTTCCTTTTCCTTTTCAAAGGGTTTTCCAATGATCTGTTCCACCATTGGGATTTCCTTGTTAAGTTCTTTCAGCGTTTTGCTGTACTTATCCTTTAAACTTTCTGCTTTATCGATGGCATTCAAAAAATTCCTGGCTGCCAGTTTAGGATTATCAATATTGGGATGCCCCTGGTTATAGGTGTATTTAATACCTGTCTCTGGTCGCTCCGCATAAAAAGTATTGAAATGTCGTTCCAGTAATTTTTTATCCGCTTCATAAAATTCTTTATGGTGCCGGACATACAGATCAAATCCATACAGACTACCGATCTTTGCTTCATCACCTGGTTTCCATTTGTGGTAAATTTGTATCAGGTGCTTACCAATAGCTTCAGGGTCAGTGCTGTTTAGTGCTATTAACTGAACAGGGTTTGCTTTGCTTCCATCCTTTTCAAATTGCAGCCTGCCTTTATAAAAGAGGCCGTCACTGTCCAGCTTGTCAATTAAATCAAGTGTTTTAGTCTTTTCGTCTTGTAAATCACTTAAATGGTATTTGGAACGGGATAACTCTTTGAAATGCGCCTTTTTTAAACTTTCCATTACTGCTATCTTCTTTTCCAGTTTGGATTTTTCCAGTAATGAGGTATCCCCCGAAAGAATGGCGATGTACTCGGAAAAATTCATTCCGCTTTTTTCGTCCATAGCCCCTTCGTCAATAGTTCGCACATTCAGCTCGCAGTTTTTCATCTGGCTGATGAAAGTTTGCTTATTCTTCAGCAGGTTGAACTTGTAATTGTCTAATGATTGTTCTACCGCATAGATATAGTTGCGTACTTTGTTACCAAAGAACATTTTAGCCAGCCAGTTGCCTTGTCTTGCACCTCGTCCGTCCCTTTGTTCCAGATCAGCGGGCCGCCAGGGTATATCCAGATGATGCATGGCTACGACACGTTTTTGTACGTTTAGACCTGTTCCCGCTTTTTCCGTGCTTCCGATCAGTATCCTGATGTACCCATCATTCATTTTACTGAACATCTTTGAACGCAGCTTTGCGGATGCCCAATCACTGTCGTGTATAAAAGAAATTTCATGCGCGGGAATATTAAAATCCCTGACCAGCTTTTCTTTCAACGCATCATACATATTAAACTCACCGGATTTAGGTGTGCCAATATCACAGAAGACAATCTGCGTACCTTTATGCTCATTGCTTTCATGGTATTCTTTTACCAAGTTACGGGCGCAAACATTGATTTTGCTGTCGGGATGATCTTCATAAGCCCCGCTGATGAGCCGCATATCCGCCGCCATCTTTTTTGCGTAATTGGTAGCGATCAGCATCCGGGCCTTATCTTCAGAATCGCTGAGCGGCGACCTTCCTATTAATGCTGCATTACCTGTTTTGGCAAAGGCCATCAGTTTTTTTGTAAACTCCACCTGGTCAGGCGTAGGTTTTATATTGACCAGTATTTCGTCCAGTTCCGGTTTGTCCAGGCTGATATGTTTAGCCGTTTTATAATCGGTGATCTCATTATAAAATAAAGCCAGTTCAGGTACTTTGATAAAATGACGAAAACGTTCTTTGGCAATAATTTCGTTGGTGACAGAAAACTCAAAGTCCGTTGTTTTTCTTGCAAACACGGCGGCCCAGCCATCAAAATTCTCAATATGCTGGCGTTCCATTTCTTTTGGCCGCAGGTACTTAAAGATCAGGTACATCTCTGTCAGGCTGTTGGAGATGGGTGTACCAGACAAAAAGGTGGCGCATAGATCGGAATTAAACTGTTCCTGCAGGGTACGTATAGCAAAAAGCATATTGAGCGCCTTTTGGCTGCCTTCCATATTACCCAGACCTGCTACCCGGTTGTGGCGCGTAGTAAAAGTCAGGTTTTTGAACTTATGGCTTTCATCTATAAAGAGGTGGTCAACACCCATCGTTTTAAAATCGATCCCCTCGTCTTTTTTATCTTCAATACGCCTTTCAATATCTTTTAAGCTAACTGCAAGATTGCCTTTCCTGATCTCCAGCCCTTTGAGCATTTTCCTGGATAGTTCACCACCTAACTCTTTCAGAGTTTCGAGGTCCCTTTCCACATTGTCCAGTTCACTGCGAAAAATTTCCTTTTGTATTTCCGGGGACTGCGGTATTTTCCCGAACTGGTCATGGGTCAGGATAATGCAATCCCAATTATTGTTTTTGATCTCGTGGAACAGGCGCAATCTTTTGTCCGGCGTGAAATCATTTTCACCGGGGGCCAGTATCCTGGCTTTAGGATAGGCTTTACGGTAGGTGTCCCTGATCTGGTCCACGTTTGCCTTCAGCGCCAGGATCATAGGCTTATGCACAATGCCCAGCCTTTTCATCTCATTGGCTGCTACGATCATGGTCAGCGTTTTGCCCAGGCCTACTTCATGGTCAACTAATGCACCCCTGTTCTGGATAATACGCCACGCAGCATTTTTTTGGGAACTATACAGGTCATCAATGCCCAGGTTCTTTTTTTCAAGGCCGGGGAATGTGAGATGGCTGCCGTCATATTCACGCAGCACATAACAATTGAAGGTATTATTATACAGGTCAGTTAATGCCTGCTTATCCTGTCCGGGCAATTCACCCAGCCATTCATTAAAACGGTTGCGGATGGATTCAATTTTTTGATGCGCCAACTGTATGGCATCATTATCAGGTACGCGTATCGTTTTATCTCCCAGCGCTATTTCATAGGTATAAAATGGTGTGGTATTTTCCAGCGCATGTTCCAAAATGGAATAACCGTAACTTGTCTTGCCGTTTTTCGGAGTCACTGCATATTCCTGTGATACTTTGGCATTCATCCCGGATGTAGTCACCCGGAAACTGTCTAATGAAGGAAAGTAATTAACGGAAGCATCCAGTTCAAATAGTTCAGTAGAAAACCTGTCATAATACGATATAGGTATCCATCGCTCACCCAGGTTAAAATCCAATAATTCAAAAGGTATTTTTTCCGGTTGTACTTTTTGTATGGCCTCAAAACTCCTTTGCAGTTGGATATTATCAGGAAATTGTTCAGCCTGTTTTTGTGCTATGGCTAATTTATCTACCACGTTGCCCGACAAATAAAGGTCAACCGTCTCCCATTCCCCGTTTTGAGGATTCAGGTAAATATGATGGGCGAGGCTGCTGATCACTTCCGCGTCACTTAAACCGGTAGCTGCTTCAATGAAACCAATGTCCACTTTGCCCTTATCATTGAGCGAGCGCGCCAGGGCTTCTGCCGGATCATCGGTCAAAAAATGTTCTTCCTTTTGAACAAAGGATTGATGAAGCACATCCGCTTTCTCAAAATTTTCTCCCGCCCTTCTTTCCAGCGAGGAGAGCATCATCAAGCCATAAGCCTTATCTTCTGCGATCTGCCGTTTATTGGAAGATGCGTTGAGCAGACCATAGCGCCCGACGAAAGCATTATACTTTTCATGCAAGGTATTTCTTAAAGCTGCGGTAGCCTTGTCATCGTAAATACCGGGGCTGGTCAGTTCGAGGTATGTATCGCGCATGGCGATATAATTGCCATAAAATTCAGCCTTGTTACTAAGCTGTGGCAAAGGTTCAAAGCGTGCATTTTTAAAGTCCTCATCTATCTGGCTGATCCTGCCCACTTTTCCGTGATGCGATACCAACATGCCTTCTTTGAAATAAAATTTCAGGTCTGTAAATACTTCCGGGTTTGCCTGTACCAGGCTAAATGCAGGCTCAATGGTTTTATCGCCTGCATACAGGTAATCGTAAGCAAAGCTTTTAAGCCTGGAAGAAAGATCCTCTAATACCGGGTGCAGCAAACTGCCGTTCATCCAATTAGGGGAACATTGTATCTCGGCAACATTGGAGTATAGCTTATAAACATATTTATTACCTGACTGCGCTGCTATCAAAACGACACTTTCATGGGATGGGTTTCGTGTTGTTTTTATGGTCGAAATGATACGGGCCGTATGTTTGGAGATTACGGCTTCATCTTTTGCAGTCAGGTAG